>DATIDZ010000433.1:0-20453 GCA_035456045.1 Caldimonas sp. | reverse complement strand
GGTCGAGGAACTCGAAGCCGCTGCCGCGCGCCAGCGGCTCGATGCGCAGGTACACCTCGCCGAACTGCCCGGCGCCGCCGCTCTGCTTCTTGTGCCGGTGGTGGCCCTCGGCCGGAGCGGTGATCGTCTCGCGGTAGGCGATCCGCGGCGGCCGCGTCGTCACCTCGAAGCGGTACGTCTCGCGCAGCCGCTCCAGCAGCACGCGCAGGTGCAGCTCGCCGAGGCCGTAGACGATCGTCTCGTTGGTGCCGGCGACGTGCTCGAGCTTCAGGCACGGGTCCTCGTCGACGAGCTTGGTGAGGATCTCCCACATGCGCTGCTCGTCGCCGTGGCGCTTCGGCTCGATCGCCAGGCCGTGCACGGGCCGGGGGAACGCCATCGGCGCGAGGTGGATGTGGTCGTCCTCGGCGGCGTCGTGCAGGACCGCGTCGAACTTGACCTCGTCGACCTTCGCGACGGCGACGATGTCGCCCGGCAGCGCCTGCGCGACCTCGACGTGGTCCTTGCCGTTGAGCATGAAGAGGTGCGCGACCCGGAACGGCTTCCTGCCGTCGCCGATGTAGAGAAGGCTCTCCTTCGAGACCGTTCCCTGGTGGACGCGAAACACGCCGAGGCGGCCGACGAAGGGATCGACCGTCACCTTGAAGACGTGCGCCAGCACGTGCCGGCCCGGCTCGGGCAGCGACGGCGCCATCGGCTCGGCCGCGGCGCCCTCGCCGCGCAGGAACGCCGGCGGGTTCGCCTCGCCGGGATGCGGCAGGAGCTTGACGATGACGTCGAGCAACTCGGCGACGCCGGCACCGGTCTTCGCCGAGACGAAGCACACCGGGATCAGGTGGCCTTCGCGCAGCGCCTGCTCGAGCGGCGCGTGGAGCTCGGAGGCGTCGATGTCGCCGTCGTTGAGGTAGCGGTCGACGAACTCGGCGTCGACCTCGACCACCTGCTCAACGAGGGCGCGGTGCGCGGCGTCGACGCTGCCGAAGTCGCTGTGGCCTTCGCGGTTGTGGAAGCAGTCGACGACGCGCGAGCCGCCCGCGTCGGGCAAGTTGAGCGGCAGGCACTCCTTGCCGAACGCCGCCTGAATCTGCGCCAGCACGCCGGGCAGGTCGACGCCGGGCGCGTCGATGCGGTTGACGATGATCATGCGGTCGCGCTGGCGCGCCGCGGCGTGCTCCATCATCCGCACCGCCATCGGCTCGACGCCGATGGCGGCGTTGATGACGACCGCCGCCGTCTCCACCGCCTCGAGCGCCGGCAGGCTCTGGCCGAGGAAATCGGGGGCACCCGGCGTGTCGATGAAGTGGACGCGGGTCTCGCCGCAGGTCAGGTGCAGCACGCTCGAGTTCAGCGAGTGCTGCATCCGCCGCTCGAGCGGATCGAAGTCGCTAACTGTCGTGCCACGCTCGAGCGAGCCGGGCGTGACGATGGCGCCGCCGGCGACGAGCAGGGCCTCGGCGAGGCTCGTCTTGCCGGCGGCGGCGGGACCGACGAGCGCGAGCGTGCGGATCGATTCGACACCGGCGCTGGCGCCGGCAAGTGGGCTTGGCATGCGGGGACTCCTTCAGCGGCGGCCTGCGGCCGATCGGCAGTCGATGGCTCGCGTTCGCAAGCCCATTATGAAAGCCCGCTGTGGCGGAAGTCGCGTGGCTTCGTCAAGCCTTCTCGCTCGCTTCACCCTCGACTTCTACAGTGGTCCTCACCCCCCGCTCTCGACCCCTCCCATGCGCTCCTGCCTCGCCCTGTCCCTTTTCGTCGGCATGCTCTGCTCGCTCGACGCGTCGGCCGGCGCGGCCGACGATCCGCTGCCCGAGCGCTGGACCAACGCCTCGGAAGTCAACCTGCGCAGCGAGCCGGGCGGTCGCGGCGCGGTCGTGGCGTTGCTGCCGCTCGGCACGTCGGTGCGCTGGATCGCCGCGAGCGACAGCTCGGGCTTCTGCGAGGTCGACGTCGCCGGCCTGCGCGGGTTCGTGGCGTGCCGCTTTCTGAGCGCGTCGTCGCCGACGCCGCCGAACGTCGCGAGCGGCGGCACCACCGGCGCGCGCTGGGTCACCGGCGCCGGCGTCGTCCTGCGCGCCGAGCCGTCGATCGGATCGGCCGTCGTTGCCCGCCTCGGCCTGAACGCCCGCGTCGAGCTGCTCGCGCCCGCGGGCGACTCGGCCTACTGCGAGGTCGCGACCGGCGTGCCCGGCGCCGCCGGCGCGCACGGCTACACGGCGTGCCGCTACCTCGCGCCTGCATCCGTGGCGACCGGCAAGATCTTCGCCCCGCTGCTGCCCGACGGCCAGCCCAATCCGAGCTACGACCCGGTGCGCGCGTTCTGGCTCGCACCGTCGTGGGCGCGGCTCGAAGCGTACGGCGTCCACATCGGCGAAGCGCTCAAGGCGCGCACCGCCACGCCCGCCGAGAAGCCGACGCCGGCAGAGCGACCGGCCGACGCCGAGCTCGACCGCATGAAGGCGCATCTCGCCCAGGGGATCTACGCGCCGAGGCCGGCGCCGCTGCCGCTGTGGGACGACATCAAGCGGCTCGGCCGCGTCGCCGCCGCGCCGACCGCCCCCTCGGGCGTTGCCCCCGACGCGCGCCAGCGCACGGAGAACGCTCGCGCCGACGCGCGATTTCGGCTTGCCGGCGTGCTCGCGCTCGGCAGCCCGCCGTTCGACCTCGCGCAGGGCGGCGGCGGCCGCCTCGCCGGCCTGGTCGGCGCGCTCGAGCTCCCCGCGATCCGGCCGTCGCTCTTCAAGGACGCTTCCGAGGTCGCGCCACCCGGTGCATCGGTCGAAGACCTCAGCGGGCGCTTCCACATCATCCACACCTACCGCACGCGCGGGCGCGACCTCGGCGGCGAGCGCGGCACCGTCGACGGCCTCTGGGACATCGGCCAGGTGACCGTCGCGCTCACGCAGCCGGTCGTGCGCACGACCGTTTTCCGCGACGGCCGACTTCCCGCTGCCGTCGTGCGCGCGAGCGACACCCGCATCCTCTGGGGCAGCGTCGACGGACCGATGTGCGACGGCTACGTCGACGGCTTCGCGCACGGCGCGGCCGACGCGGCCATCTGGCGCTACTTCGGCGACGACTTCCAGCCGGACGCCGCGACGCTGAAGCGCAACGCGCCCGGCACGCTGCTGTCGATCTCGACGCGCCACGCGCTGCCGGCGAGCGAGGCGCCGCCCGTCGTCGCCAGCCACGCCCTCGACCGCGAGCGGACCGGCTTCGCTCGCGGCACGTGGCTGCACTTCGACCTCGACGCGGACGGCGTCGTCGACCTGGCGGTCTGGGAAGGCACGGGCCTCGGTCCCGGGCACCTCGGAGAAGCTCCGAAGACCGACGCCGCGTACTACCGGCTGTTCTTCGCCAACATCGCCGGGCGTTGGCACGTCCTCGGCACGGACGTCTTCGGCTACGGCTGCGGCTGCTGAGCGCGCTCGGTCCCGGCCGACGCGCGATGCATCGGCGGCTCAGCCGCGGCGCGTGGCTGAAAAGACGCCGGCGGTGGTCAGCCCGAGCAGGAAGCGCTCGCAGGCCGCGAGCTGCGCGAGCGACACGTATTCGTCGGCCTGATGCGCCTGCGCGATGTGGCCCGGGCCGCAGACCACGGTCGGCGTCCCGGCACGCTGGAAGAGGCCGGCCTCGGTGCCGAAGGCGACCAGCGTCGTCGCATCGGTGGCGGCGAGCCGCTGCGCGAGCAGGACCGCGGGATCGTCGGCCGCGGCCAGGAACGCCGGCATCTCGCAGATCGTCTCGAAGCGGATGCCGGTCTCGGCATCGACCGCGTGCATCGTCGGCTCGAGCGATTCGGCATAGGCACGGACCTCGGACTGCATCGCGGTGACGTCGCTGCCCGGCAGGTTCCTGAACTCGTAATTGAAGCGACAGTCCGCCGGCACGACGTTGTCGGCGATGCCACCCTCGATGACGCCGACGGAGCCGGTGCTGTAGGGGACGTCGAAGCCCTCGTAGCGCGGCTCCTCGTTGCGCCAGCGCGAGGCCATGTCGGCGAGCTTGGCGACGACGCGCGCACCGACCTCGATCGCGTTCACCGACTGCGGCGTCAGCGACGAGTGCGCCGCGTGGCCGCGCACGCAGCAGCGCCAGCGGTAGACGCCCTTGTGCGCGAGGGCGGGGACCATGCCGGTCGGCTCGCCGACGATGCAGGCGAGCGGCGCGACGCCGGCGTCGCGCATGTCGGCGATCAGCCGGCGCGCGCCGAAGCCGCCGACCTCCTCGTCGTAGCTGAACGCGAGGTGGACGGCGAACGGCAGGTCCGCGGCGAGCCATGTCGGCACATGTGCGACCGCCAGGCCGATGAAGCTCTTCATGTCGGCGCTGCCGCGGCCGTAGAGGCGGCCGTCCTTCACGTCCGCGCCGAGCGGATCGACCGACCAGTCCTGGCCGTCCCAGGGAACGGTGTCGGTGTGGCCCGAGACGATCACGCCGGCCGGCTTGCCGGCGCCGAGCGTCGCGAACAGGTTCGCCTTCTTCCGCTCGTCGTCGAAGGTCAGCCGGCTCGCCACGCCGTGCCGGGCCAGCTTGTCGCGGATGAGCTCGATCAGGCCGAGGTTCGACTCGCGGCTCACGGTGTTGATGCGAACGAGCGATCGCGCCATCTCGAGGGCGTGCGCGGAGGGAGCGGTGGCCATGTCCATCGGTGCAATATAGCGACTGCGCCACTTCCGCCTCCGTGATGGACATCGACATCGACCGCAGCGAGATCGAGGCGGCCGCGCGACGCATCGCCGCGGACGTCCGCCGCACGCCGCTCCTGCGCATCGACGGCGGCCAGCTCGGCATCGACGGCGTCGAGCTCTGGCTCAAGCTCGAGCACCTCCAGGTCGGCGGCAGCTTCAAGGCGCGCGGCATGTTCAATCGCATGCGCTCGAATCCGATACCGGCAGCCGGCGTCGTCATCGCGTCGGGCGGCAATGCGGGCATCGCCGTCGCCTGCGCGGCGAAGGCGCTCGGCGTGCGCTGCGAGGTCTTCGTTCCAGAGTCGTCAAGTCGCGCCAAGCGCGACAAGCTCGCCGCGCTCGGCGCCGTCGTCGAGGTCGTCGGCGCGAGCTACGCGGAGGCGCTCGCGGCGAGTCTCGCGCGCCAGGCCGAGAGCGGCGCGCTCCTGATGCACGCCTACGACCAGCGCGAGGTCGTGATCGGCGCAGCGACGCTCGCCGCCGAGGTCGAGGCCGACGCAGGCGTTCCCGACCGTGCGCTGGTCAGCGTCGGCGGCGGCGGATTGATCGGCGGCGTCTGCGCGTGGCTGGGCGGACGCTGCGCGATCGATGCGCTCGAGCCCGAGCGGGCGCCGACCTTGTTCGCGGCGCGTGCGGCCGGCGAGCCGGTGGACGTCGAGGTCGGGGGAATCGCGGCGGATTCGCTGGGCGCGCGCCGCATCGGCGCGATCGCGTGGCGGCTGACGCAGCGCCATGCGAGCGCATCCCGCCTGCTCGCCGATGCGGCGATCCGGGACGCTCAGGAAACGATGTGGCGCGAGCTCCGGCTCGCGGTCGAGCCGGCGGCGGCGCTGCCGCTGGCGGCGCTGACGACCGGTGCCGTCTCGCCGCGGCGCGGCGAGAAGGTGCTGCTCGTGGTCTGCGGCGGCAACGTCGACCTGGCGACGCTGGCCTAGAGGCGCGTCAGCGCAGGCCGAGCGAGAAGGTCAGGTCGTTGGCGGCGCTGCGGCCGCGCTGGTCGATCTCGCGCATGCGGCGCTCGAGGTCGTAGATGTCGACGGACTGCGCGAGGTACGCCTGGTCGCGCGCCTGCTGCGGCTCGATTTCGGGGAGGATGGCCTGGATCAGGCCTAGGAGTTTGGACACGATGGGCTTTCGTTGAGGACTCGAGTTTATCAGAAATGAGGGTTAACCCTAGGTACGCAACCCTAACCGGCGCCCCCCGGCGCCAGCCTCCTCTGCCGTGATCAGACGAGCGCCCGCTCGATCTCCGAGAAGCTGCCGGCGACCGGCGTGATGTCGACCGGCCGGCCGAGCTGACGCTCGACCTGCGAACGCGAGATGACGCCGCGAACGCGCGGTGGCGTCTTGCCCGCCGCCGCCTCGACGACGAGCAGGTGGTTGCGCCCCAGCCGCTGCAACGTGGCGACCGCGTTGCCGACGCTGGCGCGCTGCACGATCGCATGGTCGATCGCGTCGAGCGCGCCGAGCGGGGTCATCACGTCGGCGACGCAGAGCTCGTCGTAGTGCAGGTGGCGCTCGTGGACGACGCGCATCTGCCTGTCGCCGCCGAGGTCGGTCGCGGTGATCAGCCCTTCGATGAGCGGCATGTCCGTCACGACGAAGAGCATCCGCACCCCCTGGTAGATCATGGCCTGCTCGGCCTGGCGCAAGGTCGTGCGCGGGTGCGTCGTCGCCGCCTTCACCCGGGTGAGGTCGGTCATCACGGCGAGCGCCGGCGACGCGAGCGTCACCGGCTCGTTGTCGATCGGCTGCGCCTGGGCGAGCGACGTGCCGCGCTCGAGGCGAAACGTCGGCAGAGCGGCGTCTGGATTCATGTGAGCCCCCGAGAACCCGTCCGCCATGGACGGTCGGGGGACACGCTACTCCGAAGCGGAAGCGGACTCGGCGGTCAGGTCTTGGCCGACTTCCGGTCGGCCTTCTTCGCGGCTTCCAGGTTCTCGGCCTTCTTCGTCTGCTTGTCGGCGCGCGACGGCTTGTTGGTCGCCTTCGCCGCCTTCTCCTTCGGCGGCTTCGCGGGCTTCGGCGCCTTGGGCGCTCGCGCCGGCTTCGCCTCCTTGACGGCCTTGACCGGCTTGACCTTGGGAAGCGCTGCCGCCGCCCGACGCTCGGCCCGGGCCGCCTTCAGGGCGCTGCGCTCTTCGCGCAGCGCCTGTTCGGCCTCGGACGCGGAGGCATCCCCGGCGTGCGAGAACGCCCGGCTGGCGATGGCGCGATGAAGCCGCTGGCCGTTCTTCTGAAGCTGGCGGGCGAGCGAGGCGGTACGAATGGGCATGGGATGCTCCGGAGGAAAGGGCTCGAATGTAATGCCGGCGCTCCCGCCCGCGCTCAGTTCCTCGACAGCCACCAGGTGATCGCGAGCACGGCCAGCGCCGCCACGACCTGCGCCGTGCGCGACGGTGGCCGCCGCGGGGTGCCGTCGCGGGATCGCTCGCCGAAGGCGAGCAGCTTCTCGCGGGCAGACGGCGAGCCGAAGCGAAGCACGTAGAGCAATCCGGCAGCGACCGCGATGAACACCCCGCCGACGCCGAGCGAGCTCCAGACGTGCCAGCGGAAGTCGCTGGCCAGCGGGCCGACGGCGGTGGCCACGATCGTCGCCTTGCCGCGTTCGCGAATGCTGGTGCTGCCGCTCACCAGGTCATCGAGGCCGACCAAGACGATCGTCAGCCCGGCGATCAGGCAGAGCAGTGCCGGGATGACCACCTCCAGCGTGCGGCGCCAGGTCGGGCGAACGGGCGGCGAGTCCATGCAACACGTATGCTGACGCCGGCAACGGCCGCGCGCAACCGCACGGCGGCCCGACAACCGGCAAGAAATCGCGATGGACATCACCCAGCTCATCCTCGACGACCACCACGAGCAGCGTCGGCTGTTCGCGATCCTCGAGCAGATCGATCGCGCCGACACGAAGGCGCTGGGCGCGGTCTGGGCGAGGCTCTCGGCGTTTCTCGAGGTGCACGCAGAGGCCGAGGAGCGCCACTTCTATCCGGCCCTGCTGCGCGTGGGCGTCGGCGCCGGCGGCAAGACGAGCGCCGACGACGAGACCGAAGACGCCATCAAGGATCACAACGAGATCCGCGACGCCGTCGCCGAAGTCGCCCGCCACGCGCTCGGCAGCGACGGCTGGCGCGCGGCCGTCGCCGGCGCGAACAAGGCGAACAGCGAGCACATGGGCGAAGAGGAGCGCGAGGGTCTCGCCGACTTCCGCCGCAACGCCGATCTCGTGCTGCGCCACCAGCTCGCCGTCGCCTTCGCCACGTTCGAGGCGAGCCACTTCGCCGGCGTCACGCCGGTCGACAAGGACCCGAAGGCCTACGTCGAGGCGAACAAGTAGCGCCGAGGCGCTACTGGCGGATCGCCTCGATCTGGATCAGCAGGGGGATGTCGTCGGGCGCGATGCTCGGGCCGAAGCCGAGGCCGAACTGGCTCCGCTGGATCGTCGCGCCGAAGTCGCCTCCGCAGACCTCGCGCTTCAACACGGGGCTCTCGTAGCAGTTGAAGCGGATCGCCTTCAGCGTCACCGGCTGCGACTTGCCGACGAGCGTCAGCGTTCCGCCGACCGACGCGATCTTGTTGCCGTCGAAGGTGAAGGTGTCGCCCACGAAGCGAGCCGTCGGACCCTGGGCGACGTTGAACATCCGCTCGCCCTTCAAGGCGCCTTCCAGCGACCGGGTCGCAGCGCTCACCGTGCTCAGGTCGATGGTGATGTCAGCCTTGCCGGACTTGGCCTCGCGGTCCAGGGCGACGGTCCCTTCCTTGACTGCGAAGCGAATGCGCTGCGTCGCGGTGTTGAAATGGAGCGCTTCGGCAAAGACGAAGGTGTGGTCTGGATCGACCGCGAAATTGACGGGTTGGGCAATCGCCCCGGCCGCGACCGCTGCGAGCGCCGCGGCGATGACAGTCTTGCGCATGAACGAGTCTCCTGTTCGTGAGGGGATGGTGGCTAGAGAGGGCCGAGGCCCGTGAACACCAGCTTGAAGCGGACCCGGACGTCGTTGGCGACCAGCGACACGTCGGTCCACTCGTTCTCGCCGATCTTGTAGTCGAGCCGCTTGACGACGAACTCGCCCGTCGCGGTCGACTGCGCGCCGCTCTGGACGATCGTCACCGGAACGACGAGCTCCTGCGCCGTGCCCTTGATCTCGAGCTTGCCGGCCGCCTGGAAGCGGCCGCCGCCGAGCGCCTTGATCGCGCTCGACTGGAACAGCGCGCGCGGAAACTTCGCGCTGTTGAACCACGGCGCGCGCGGCAGCTCGGCGTCGCTCTCGGCGAAGCCCACCGTGGCGCTGCCGGTGTCGACGGCGATGGCGACGGTGCCGGTCTGAGGCGCCTTCGGATCGAGCGCGAGCTGGGCGTCGAACTTGCGGAAGCGGCCGTCGATCGGGACGCCGCTCTGCTTCACCTGGAACGTGATCTCGCTTTGCGCCGGCACGAGCTTGGCGGAAGTCGCCGGCTGCGCGCAGGCGGCGAAGGCCAGCGCCAGCGGCGCCAGCAGAAGCGCGAGCCGGCCGAACACCGCCTTCACGCCCGCCTCCGGCTCGGCCACCACGGCCACATGCGAACGAGCAGTCCGTCGCGCGCGAGATAGTGGTGCTTGAGCGCCGCGGCGACGTGCACTGCCACGATCGCCGCCAGCAGGTACGACGCGGCCTCGTGCGCGGGCTTGAGCAGCTCTTCGCCGAGCAGCTTGTCGCGCGGCACGAAATCGGGCAGCGGCACGAGGCCGAGGAAGACCACCGGGACGCCGACCGCCGACGTGTAGGCCCAGCCCGTCAGCGGCACGACGAAGAAGAGGCCGTAGAACATCAGGTGCGTGATGCGAAACGCGGTGACCTGCCACGCCGGCATGCCGGCCGGAATCGGCGGCGGCGGATGCCCGCCGACGCGCCAGACGAGCCGCGCCGCCGACAGCATGAGAACGGCGATGCCGAGCCACTTGTGCCAGTTGAAGAAGCGCAGGCGCTGCGGCGAGAACGGCAGATCGGCCATCGACAAGCCGATCAAGAACGCCACCGCGATGAGTGCGGCGATGAGCCAGTGGAGGACGATGGCGACGACGCCGTAGGCACTTGCTGCGCTCGCAGCGGGCGATCTCGAGGCGTCATCCATGAAGGTGGAAGGGAACCTTTCGCGCTCGGTGCGGCAGATTGCTCGCCGAGGCCCGGCCCATTCTAGGGAAGAGGCTGCGCGGCCGTCGTCGACGGCCACCCCGGGTTTCCCTAGTCGCAAGGCTGGTTCATCGCCGTGAACTTCGGCGCAACTGCGATCGATGCGCGCCGGCCGGTGCAGCGCACGCGCACGAAACGCCGCATCATGGCGCCAGACGCGGACCGAGAACGCCGATGCTCCTCGCCAAGGTTGCCCTCTATCGCGCCAGCCTGCTCGCCGACAACCTCGGCATCCGACTGTGCGCCGCCGCGCTGATGGTGATGCCGTCGGCGCTCGTCTTCCTGCTGCCGGTGCTCGCGCTGCTCGGCGCCCCCGACGACGCGACGCTGCCCGGCGTCCCTGTCCATGATGGCGGCGTCGTCTGGGTGCTGCTGTCGTTCGCGCTCGGCGTCGGCTTCGCGGCCGCATGGATGCGCATCATCTTCACCGGCGGGCGGCTGCTGCGCCGGCCGGCACTGCGCCGGTTCGTCACCGCCGGGCTCGGCGTCGGCGTCGTCGCGATCGTGCTCGAGCTCGCGCTCCTGCCGCCGGCCGACGCGCACCAGGACGCCGGCTGGCTTCTTCTCGCCGCGCTGACCGTCCTCGCGTTCCTGCTCGCCGGCACGCTCGGCCAGCCGCGCACCGACCGCCTGCACCGCATCTGAGGCGCGCAGTGCGTCCGCGCGCGTTCTAGCGCTTCGTGCCGCCGGCGTCCGCTGCGTCGTCGACGACGACGGCACGTTCTCCGATCGACCGCACGCGCGACCACGGCACGACCGTGGGCCGCTCGCGGCGCAGGCCGAGGCGTTCGAGCAGGCCGCGTTCGCCGTAGACGATCGCCGTCACCGTCGGCGGCTTGTCCGAGCCGCTCTCGCAGCGCACGTCGAAGATGTGGCCGAGCGTGCGACCGTCGCTCGTCTGCACGCGCATCAGGTCGAGCGTGCAGGCGGTGGTCAGGCGCCGGGAATCCGCTTCAGCCATGCGGCCGCCTTCCTGTCGAGCTTGCCGAGACCGAGCTCGCCGGCCCGCCGAGCGAGCTTGACGCTCTGGGTGAGCTCGGCGACGTCCTTCCAGGGCACGCGCGTCCTGGCGCGACCGAACAGCCACGCCGAGACGACGGCAGCGAGCGCCGGCAGCCGCCCCTGCCACGCGCCCGGGCCGACGAGCAGCGCCGCGACGACGGGGGTGCCGGCCGCGTCCTCGCCGAACTCGATGTCGTCGACCATCCCGCAGCGCACGCCGTCGACGTCGACGACGTCGTGGTCGAGGACGTCGCGCAGCAGCTCGATCGTCGGCTTCATCCCTGGCCCGCGTGGGTGGCGACGAAGAGCGGGATCGCCGCCAGCGCGGCGACGGTGATCAACGCCAGGTAGAACCAGCCGAGGACGTTGGCGAGCGGACCGTTCGCGTGAGGTCCCATGATGCGCCGGTCGCGCGCCACCGCGAGCACCGGGAAGTAGCTGAGCGGCAGCACGACGACGGAGAACACGATCGAGTACTCGACCACGCTGACCGGATCGATCCCTGTCATCACGACGGCGGTCGCGAGCACGAACACCGCGATCCACGACAGCGCGAAGCGCGCCGCGTCGCGCGGCCGCTTGTCGAGGCCCCATGGCCAGCCGGCGAACTGCGCCAGGTTGTACGCCGCCGACAACGCCGTTTCGATCGCGGCGCCGGCGAACGCGAAGAACATGCCGAGCAGGGCGACGTAGAGGCCGGTGTTCGCGAACGAGTCGGCGACCGCGAGCGCCGCGCTGCCCGGCAGCGCGGGATCGATCGAGCGTGGCTTGAAGAACTCCGCGCCGACCACGACGAGCGCGGCGCAGAGCAGCGCGCCGAGGCTGAAGCCGACGATGACGACGACGCGGTTGAGGCTGACGTCGGCCGGCTTCCAGCGGTCCTCGATGCCGCCGGACGCGTAGAAGTAGGTCTCGTACGGCAGCATGATCGAGCTCAGGAGCGCGACGGCGTAGAACGCGTACAGGAGCGCGTCGCGCCGCTCGCCATTGGACGGCAGAGCCGGAACGAAGCCGGCGGCGACGCTGCCCCAATCGGGGTGGAGGCGGATGGCGAAGACGACGAACACGATCATGAGCAGGCCGCCCAGGCCGAAGACGCGTTCGATCCATTCGAACGGCATCGACCAGACGACGATCACGAAGAACGCGAGCGCCGCCAGCAGCAGGATGCGATACGGCCAGCCGGAGAGAAGCTGCCAGACGAGGGCGACCCCGCCGACTTCGGCGGCGCAGGTCAGCAGGTTGACGACGTTAGCCGCGACCAGCGTCAGCAGGCCGGCGCTGAAGCCGTCGCGCTCGCGGATGAGGCTGAACACCGCCTGGTGCTTGACGGCGGCGATGCGCCCGGCCATCTCGCAGTACACCATGATGCCCACCCCGCCGAGCAGGACGATCCAGAGCATCGCGTGCTCGAAGCGACGGCCGGCGTTGAGCGAGAAGGTCAGCTCGCCGATCTCGACGAAGCCGCCCATGGCGGTGAGGATGCCGAGGAAGACGTCGGCGAACTTGCCCATCGCCTCAGCGGCGCAGCCGCGTGAAGGACCTGGGGCCGCTCATCGCTTGAGCGCGTCCTCGAGCGATTTGAGCTGCTCGGCCGTCGCGACGAGTCGCGCCGCCGCGGCCGGATCGAGCGACCCGCGACCGGCCCGGAGCTGCGCCGCCGCATCGAGCAGCGGCGCCGAGCGCTCGAGGGCAGCGGCACGCGTCCCGGCCTGCTGCGGTGCCGGCTGCAACGAGGCGAGCTCGTCGCGCGAGCGTTCGATCGACCGCGCCAGCTGGCGCGCGTGCGCCGCCACGAAGCGCCGGCTGCGCTCGCGGGCGGCGCTCTCGTTCAGCAGCTTGAGCTCGAAGCCCTCGGAGCGAAGCTCGCCGATCGGAATCGCCAGCTCGTCTTCAGCGGCAGGCTGCTGGTGGTGAAGGACGACACCGATGCCGACGCCGGCCGAAGCCAGCGCGAGGGACGCCGCCTGACGCCAGGCGGCGTGACGGCGACGACGCGGGTTCACGCCCCCTGCGGGGCAAGCGGCATGCCCCGCGGAAGGTCAGCGCAGCGCGCCCATCACCGGGTCGGGCCGCATGCGCTCCGTCACGTCGGCGATGACCGCCGGCGAGCGGTCGGGGATCATGAGCAGCGTCTCGAGGTCGTCCTCGAGGTTGAGGTCGTAGAGGTAGCCCATCGCCCAGTCCGCGTACTCGCGCTCTTCGCGCTCTGTCTGCGACAGGACGCGAAGTCCGACGTGGCGCGGGTCGGCGGCGATCCGCTGCGCCAGCGCCGCCACGACCGGCCGGGCGCCCTCGAGGACCTGGGCGAAGCAGTGGCCGGAGAACAGCAGGCAGCCGGTGACATCGAGTCGGGCGTTGTCGCGGCGCGCGGCCTGCAGGATCGACTGGACCTGGGCACCGTCGAGGACGGCGGTGGCCCGGCTGACGTAGAAGAGCTGGAAGACGGCGGGCATGGCAGGCGGTCGGCGAGAGGCGGCACGCCTCGTATCGGCAGCGGCGCGCCCGCCTTGAGCAGCGCCGCTGGCCGCGCCCGGCCTCAGCGGTCGATGCGGAGGTCGACTTGGTGCATGTCCTCGGCGACGACTTCGGGGCTCATCGCGCGCAGGTTGTCGTCCTGGCTGAGGTCGTGGGCGAGGTCGAAGGCGTGCTCGGCGGTCAGCCCGGGATTGAGCCCGACCAGGCGCTTCGAGCAGCGCGCGCACCAGTCGATGTTCGAGCGCACGTACTCCGCGCCGTGCTGGTCCCAACGCGAGGGCTGCGGAAGGGTCTGATCGAACGTGGTGTGCATCGCGGGAGTTCTCGACGGTGACAAGGTGCGTCAGTGTCGCGTGCCGCCGCAGCCCCGTCGCCCGCCGGCGCCGCCGTTCGTCTGCCGATCGCTGTAACACGGCCGGGAACCGTGAAGTGTTCGGCGCTTCCCGAGGCGCTCGCCGGTCGGGGATACTTTCGCTCCCGCCCCTGGATTCGAGGAGTTGCGCATGAACGCACCCAACGACCTTTCCCACCTCACGCCGCAGCTCGAGGGCCGCGTCTCCGCCGAGGAATGGCAGACGCGCGTCGACCTCGCCGCGGCCTACCGCCTCGTCGCCCACTTCCGCTGGGACGACCTCGTCTTCACCCACATCACGGCGAGGATCCCCGGCACCGAGCACTTCCTCATCAATCCCTACGGTCTGATGTTCGACGAGATCACGGCGTCCAGCCTGGTCAAGATCGACATCGCCGGCAACGTGCTGCAGGACACGCCTTTCCCGATCAACCCGGCCGGCTTCGTGATCCACAGCGCGGTGCACTCGGCGCGCCACGACGCGCAGTGCGTCATGCACACCCACACGCTCAACGGCGTCGCCGTCTCGGCGCAGAAGAACGGGGTGCTGCCGATCTCGCAGTTCTCGATCTTCGTTCTCGCCAGCCTCGCGTATCACGACTACGAGGGCGTCGCCCTGCGCGACGACGAGAAGCCGCGCCTCGTCGCCGACCTCGGCAGCAAGACCTTCCTCATGCTGCGCAACCACGGCCTGCTCACCGTCGGCCCGACGATCCCGGCCGCGTTCGGCGCCATGTACATCTTCGAGACGACGTGCGCGGCGCAGATCCGGGCGCAGGCGGGCGGCTCGATGGCCGCGGGCGACCTCGTCGAGATCGGCGCCGACGTCCTGCGCACCGCCACCGAGCAGGCGCAGATGGCGACCTTGAACAAGGGGCCGGGCGAGCTGATCTGGCCGGGCCTCCTGCGCCGGCTCGACCGCCTCGACGCGAGCTTCCGCCACTGACCCGGGGGGCTGCCATCCCAGCGGCGAAACGTCCGGTGAAGCCCGCGCCCGCCACGCGGCGCGGGGCGGAGGAGTGCATCCTCGTCCTGCAGGGCGGCGGCGCGCTCGGCGCCTACCAGGCGGGCGTGTTCGAGGCGCTCTCGGCGATGAACCACACGCCCGACTGGATCGCCGGCATCTCGATCGGCGCCATCAACGCCGCGCTCATCGCCGGCAACGCGCCGGAGCGCCGCGTCGATCGGCTGCGCGAGTTCTGGCACGGCGTCTCGTCGTTTCCGTTCACGCCCTCGCTGCCGCCGCTCGCCCAGTGCGTCGACGGCGCACGCGATGCCGTCAACGAAACGAGCGCGACGATCGCGATGCTGTTCGGCGTCGCCGGCTTCTTCTCGCCGCGCGTGCCGGCCGCTCCGTTCCAGCCCGCGGGGACGCCGGCGGCGATCAGCTACTACGACACGGCGCCGCTGCGCGAGTCGCTCGAGCGCCTGATCGACTTCGACCTGCTCAACTCCGGCGCGGTGCGGCTGTCGGTCGGCGCGGTCAGCGTCACGCGCGGCAACTTCTGCTACTTCGACACGAGCGAGCAGCGCCTCGACGTCCGCCACGTCATGGCGAGCGGCGCGCTGCCTCCCGGCTTTCCGCCGATCGAGATCGACGGCGAGTTCTACTGGGATGGCGGCCTGGTGTCGAACACGCCGCTGCAGTACGTCCTCGACGAGCCCGGCGGCCGGCCGCGCCTGGTGTTCCAGGTCGACCTGTTCGCGGCCCGCGGCGAGATGCCGGCGAACCTGTCCGAGGCGAGCGAGAGGGAGAAGGACATCCGCTACTCGAGTCGCACCCGGCTGAACACCACCTTCGAGTTGCGCCGGCAGGCCACGGTCCAGGCGGCGCACCGCCTGCTCGCCCGCTTGCCCGAGCGCTGGCGCGACGATCCCGACGCGAGGTTGCTCGCGGCGATCCCGTGCGAGGCGGCCGTCGACGTGGTTCACCTCATCTACCGCAGCAAGCACTACGAGAGCCACTCGAAGGACTACGAGTTCTCGCGTGCGTCGATGCTCGAGCACTGGGCTGCCGGGCTCGCCGACACCCAGGCGACGCTCGAGGATCCGCGCTGGATCGGACGCGATCGCCGCGACAGCGGCGTGCACGTCTTCGACCTGGCCTCGGCCTCTCCGAGCTCCACCAAGACCATCACTCCCACCACCGGCCTCAGGGGCCGTTCATCAGGACCGACATCATGAGCAACCAACTTCAAGGAAAGATTGCCATCGTCACGGGCGCCGCGAGCGGCCTCGGCAAGGACATCGCCCTCACCTACGCGCGCGAAGGCGGGAAAGTCGCGATCGCCGACATGAACATGGCCGCGGCGCAGGCGGTGGCCGCCGAGATCGGCGCGGATGCGATGGCGCTGGCGATGGACGTCACCGACGAGTCGCAAGTCAACGCGGGCGTCGCCGCGGTCGTCGCCAAGTGGGGCGGCGTCGACGTGCTCGTCAGCAACGCCGGCGTCCAGATCGTCCATCCCCTCGAGGAATTCCCGTTCGCCGAGTGGAAGAAGATGCTCGCGATCCACCTCGACGGCGCCTTCCTGACCACCAAGGCGTGCCTGCCCCACATGTACGCCGCCGGCCGCGGCGGCAGCATCATCTACATGGGATCGGTGCACTCGAAGGAGGCGTCGATGTTCAAGGCGCCGTACGTCGCCGCCAAGCACGGGTTGATCGGCCTGGCCAAGGTCATCGCCAAGGAAGGCGCCAAGCACAAGGTCCGCGCCAACGTCATCTGCCCCGGCTTCGTCCGCACGCCCCTGGTCGACAAGCAGATCCCGGAGCAGGCGAAGGAGCTCGGCATCAGCGAGGAGGAGGTGATCAAGAAGGTGATGCTCGGCGCGACCGTCGACGGCGAGTTCACGACGTCCGACGACATCGCCCGCGCGGCGCTCTTCTTCGCCGCCTTCCCGACCAACGCGCTGACCGGCCAGTCGCTGGTGGTGAGCCACGGCTGGTTCATGCAATAGCCCGGCCGGCGCCGTACGATCGCTCGCATGGATAGCCTCGATCTCCAGGTCCTGGTGCAGGCGCGCGACTGGCGCGAGCAGGGCCATGCCGTCTGGCTGGTAACGGTCATCGAGACCTGGGGCTCGGCGCCGCGCCCGCCCGGCGCCTTGCTGGCGATGCGCGAAGACGGCCTCGTCGTCGGCTCGGTGTCCGGCGGCTGCGTCGAGGACGACCTGATCGACCGCGTCAGGAACGGCGAGCGCGTCGCGACGCCGTCGCTGGTGAGCTACGGCGTGACCAAGGAAGAGGCGGCACGCTTCGGCCTGCCGTGCGGCGGCAACCTGCGCCTGGTGCAGGAGCCGCTCGGCGACATCGCGTGGGTGCGCGAGGTGCTCGAGCGGACCGCCCGCCACGAGCTCGTCGCGCGGGTCGTCGACCTGCGCGACGGCAGCGTCCGGGTCGAGCCGGCACGCCGCGGCGAGGCGTTCAGCTTCGACGGCCGCACGATGCGGGCGCTCTACGGGCCGCGCTGGCGCATGCTCGTGATCGGCGCCGGGCAGCTGTCGCGGGCGCTCGCCCAGATGGCGCTCGGCCTCGACTTCGAGGTCATCGTCTGCGACCCGCGCGAGGAGTACCACCTCACGTGGGACGTTCCCGGAACGACGTTCAGCACCGCGATGCCCGACGACCTCGCGATCGAGCTCCGGCTCGACCCGCACACGGCCGTCGTCGCCGTCACGCACGACCCGAAGCTCGACGACCTGGTCCTGCTCGAGGCGCTCAAGTCGCCGGCGTTCTACGTCGGCGCGCTCGGCTCGCGCGTCAACACCGCGAAGCGGAAGGAGCGGCTCGCCCTCTTCGACCTCAGCAGCGCCGAGATCGACCGCCTTCACGGTCCGATCGGCCTCGACATCGGCAGCCGCACGCCGGCCGAGATCGCGGTGTCGATCCTCGCCGAGGTCGTCGCCGTCAAGAACGGCGTCGCGCTGACGCAGAAGAAGCCGGTCGCGGCGGCCGCCTCGCACCCCTGACGCGGCCGGCGTGATCCGCTGGCTGAAGCATCCCGACGACCCGCTCCCCGACGCCGAGCGCGCGTCGCCGCGAACGAGCGACATCCCGGGACTGGTGGCCGCCGGCGGCGAGCTCACGTCGCGCCGCCTGGGCGAGGCGTATTCGAAGGGCATCTTCCCGTGGTACAGCGACGGCCAGCCGATCCTCTGGTGGTCGCCCGACCCGCGCATGGTGCTGCTTCCGGCCGAGTTCAAGCTCAGCCGCTCGCTCCGCAAGACCCTGCGCCGCTTCATCGCCACCCCCGGCTCGGCGCTGCGCATCGATGCGGCGACGCGACGCGTCATCGCGGCCTGCGCCTCGGTGCCTCGCGGCGGCGAGAGCGGCACCTGGATCGTCGCGGAGATGATCGAGGCGTACGGCCGCTGGCACGACGAGGGCCGCGTGCACAGCTTCGAGACCTGGATCGACGGCGAGCTCGCCGGCGGCCTCTACGGCGTCTGCCTCGGCCGGATGTTCTTCGGCGAGTCGATGTTCGCGCTGCGCACCGACGCCTCCAAGATCGCCCTCGCCGCACTGGTGGCCTTCTGCCGCGCCCACGGCATCGAGACCATCGACTGCCAGCAGCGAACCGGTCACCTCGCCTCGCTCGGCGGTCGCGAGATCGCCCGCCGCGAGTTCCAGCGCCGTCTCGGCACGGCACTTGCACGCAGCGACGTCGTGGATTGGTCCTATGATTTGAGGCTGTGGGAGCAACTGGGCCTCGGCACGGCGGCCGAGAGCGCCGAGCCCGACGCTCCCGAGGACACCCGCCCGTGACCCATCCGAAAGAGCTTCCGCTCGCCTCGCTACAGTTCTACGCGACGGCACCGTACCCGTGCAGCTACCTGCCCGGGCGGATGGCGCGCTCGCAGGTCGCCACGCCGAGCCACCTGATCCACGCCGACGCCTATTCGGGCCTCGTCGCCAACGGCTTTCGGCGCAGCGGCATGTTCACGTACCGGCCCTACTGCGACGGCTGCCGGGCCTGCATGCCGCTGCGCGTGCCGGTCGCGACGTTCGTGCCGACGCGCAGCCAGAGGCGCGCAGCTCGAGCGCACCGCCACCTCGAGGCGCGCGTGCTGCGCCTGTGCTTCGTCGCCGAGCATTACCAGCTCTACCTGCGCTACCAGGCCGGCCGCCACATCGGCGGCGGCATGGACCACGACTCGATCGACCAGTACACCCAGTTCCTGCTCCAGAGCCGCGTCAATTCGCGCCTGGTCGAGTTCCGCGAGCCGTCGCAGGACGGCACCGGCGCGCTCAAGATGGTCTCGATCCTCGACGTCCTCAACGACGGGCTGTCGGCGGTCTACACCTTCTTCGAGCCCGAGCCGAAGACGAGCTACGGCACCTACAACGTGCTCTGGCAGATCGAGCAGACGCGCCAGCTCGGCCTGCCCCATGTCTACCTCGGCTACTGGATCAACGGGAGCGGCAAGATGGCCTACAAGGCGCAGTTCGGACCTCACGAGCTCCTGGTCGGCGGCGAATGGCGCCCGGCGCCCGCCGCGCGGGCCTGACGCCATGGACTTCGACGTCACGCGCGACCAGTGGGTCGAGCGCTTCGCGATGCACCTGAGCCAGCTCGAGGTCGGCGCGGCCCCCGACGATTTCCTCGATCTCGCGGCTCGCCGGTGGGAAAGCCGCGGCCAGGTCGCGCCCGAAGCGGCCGCCGACGAGGAGTTCGGCCGGCGCCTCGACGCGAGCGCGGCCGCGAGCGTCGACTTCCAGAACACGCTCGGCCTCGGCGACGAAGCGCGCTTCGAGCGAACCGAGCGCATCCCGGTCGAGCGCATCCAGGCCCCGGGCGAGTACGTGCGCGACACCGACGAGTGGATCGCCCGTTGCGTCGCCCGCGTCCTGGCCCTCGATCCGATCATCAAGGCCGACGAGGCGCGCCGCTCGGTCGCCGAGCTCGCCGATCTCGAGCGCTGGCGACTGATGAAGCCCGAGGCGGCGGCCGATCAGCTGTACGCCCCGATCAAGCCGCGCTGAGCTCGACGCGATGACCGACGACGACGTCCGGGTGGTGGTGGTCGACGACTTCGTCGACGCCGCCGAAGCGCTCGCGGAGACGCTCATGATGAGCGGCTACAAGGTCTGGGTCGCGACCGACGGCGCCAGCGCCCTCGCCCTCATCGAGACGCACCAGCCGCACTGCGTGCTGCTCGACATCGGCATGCCGGGCATGGACGGCAACGAGCTGACGCGGACGCTGCGCACGCGCTACGGCGACGACATCGTGCTGATCGCCGTCACCGGCCGCGAGCACGACGACGAGCGCGTCTCCGACACCTTCGCGCGCGTCGACCACTACCTGCAGAAGCCCGTCGACCCCGACGTCCTGCGCAAGCTCCTGCCGCCGGTCGACGACTGAGCCGCCTCAGGCGGCCGCGAGCGTGCCCTGCTGCTCGGCGGCGAGGCGCTGGCCGAAGACGCGCCGGAAGTGCGCCAGCGGCGCGTCGGCGGCGATCGCCAGCAGGGTCGCGTCGGGCTCGCGATCGAACAGCTTCTGCTGCGCTTCGATGATCGCCTTGTCTTCCATGAAGCCCTCGCGCAGGCTGTTGCACAGCGACAGGGCGATGTTCGGATCGTCGAGATCGAAGTTGTGCAGGTAGTTCCAGAAGAAGTGCGTCGTGCGGCGCGTTTCCGGCGTCATGAACTGGCAGTTGCGGTACTGGCGTGCGCCGCCGATGTTGCCCTTCTCGGCGCCCGTTCCGGCCGGAGCGAACATCGATTCGAGGAAGAAGACCCCCGGCACCAGCATGCGGCCGA
>DATIDZ010000432.1:0-4062 GCA_035456045.1 Caldimonas sp. | reverse complement strand
GTCGCGCAGCATCCGCCGCATCGCGGCGCGCGTCTCGTCGGTGATGATCTTCGGCCCCGACACGTACTCGCCGTACTCGGCGTTGTTCGAGATCGAGTAGTTCATGTTGGCGATGCCGCCCTCGTAGATCAGGTCGACGATGAGCTTCAGCTCGTGCAGGCACTCGAAGTACGCCATCTCCGGGGCGTAGCCGGCCTCGGTGAGCGTCTCGAATCCGGCCTTGATCAGCTCGACGGTGCCGCCGCAGAGGACGGCCTGCTCGCCGAACAGGTCGGTCTCGGTCTCCTCGCGGAAGTTGGTCTCGATCACGCCGGCCTTGCCGCCGCCGTTGGCCGCCGCGTAGCTGAGCGCCAGGTCGCGCGCCTTGCCGGACTTGTCGGCGTGGACGGCGATCAGGTGCGGCACGCCGCCGCCCTGCACGTACGTCGAGCGCACGGTGTGGCCGGGCGCCTTGGGCGCGACCATCCAGACGTCGAGGTCGGCGCGCGGCACGACCTGGCCATAGTGGACGTTGAAGCCGTGCGCGAACGCGAGCGACGCGCCCTGCTTGATGTTCGGCGCGACCTCGGCGCTATAGACGGCGGCAATCTGCTCGTCGGGCAGCAGCATCATGACGATGTCGGCCGCCTTGACGGCCTCCGCGACCTCGGCCACCTTGAGCTTGGCCGCTTCCGCCTTCGCCCACGACGCGCCGCCCTTCCTCAGGCCGACCGTGACGCGGACGCCGCTGTCGGTGAGGTTCTGCGCGTGCGCGTGGCCCTGCGAGCCGTAGCCGATGATGGTGACGTTCTTGCCCTTGACCAGGCTCAGGTCGGCGTCCTTGTCGTAATAGACCTTCATTCGTTTCTCCGTGGGATTCAGGGTTTCTAGAGGCGAAGGATTCTTTCGCCGCGGCCGATGCCGCTCGATCCGGTGCGGACCGTCTCGAGGATGACGCTGCGGTCGATCGCCTGCAGGAAGGCGTCGAGCTTGTCGGCGGCGCCGGTCAGCTCGACGGTGTAGCTCTTCTCGGTGACGTCGATGATGCGGCCGCGGAAGATCTCGGCCATGCGCTTCATCTCGTCGCGCTCCTTGCCGACGGCGCGCACCTTGATCAGCATGAGCTCGCGCTCGGTGTACGCGCCTTCGGTGAGGTCGACGACCTTGACCACCTCGATCAGGCGATTCAGGTGCTTGGTGATCTGCTCGATGACCTCGTCGGAGCCGGTCGTGACGATCGTCATCCGCGACAGCGACGGGTCCTCGGTCGGCGCGACGGTGAGCGTCTCGATGTTGTAGCCGCGTGCGGAGAACAGCGCGACGACGCGCGACAGCGCGCCCGGCTCGTTCTCGATCAGGACCGCGATGATGTGCTTCACGTCAGAGGTCCTCCGAGCCGAGCAGCATCTCGGTGATGCCCTTCCCCGCCTGCACCATCGGCCAGACGTTCTCGGTCTGGTCGGTGCGGACGTCGAGGAACACCGTGCGGTCCTTCAGGCGCAGCATCTCGCGCAGCGCCGGCTCGACCTCGCTCGGCTTCTCGATCCGCAGGCCGACGTGGCCGTACGCCTCGGCGAGCTTCACGAAATCGGGCAGCGCGTCCATGTAGCTGTGCGAGTAGCGGCCGCCGTAGTCGATCTGCTGCCATTGCCGCACCATGCCGAGGTAACGGTTGTTCAGCGAGACGATCTTGATCGGCGTCTTGTACTGCAGGCAGGTCGAGAGCTCCTGGATGCACATCTGGATCGAGCCCTCGCCGGTGATGCAGACGACCTCGGCGTCGGGCTTGGCGAGCTTGATCCCCATCGCGTACGGCAGGCCGACGCCCATCGTGCCGAGGCCGCCCGAGTTGATCCAGCGGCGCGGCTCCTCGAAGCGGTAGTACTGCGCCGCCCACATCTGATGCTGCCCGACGTCGGAGGTGATGTACGTCTCGCGGTCCTTGGTGAGCTGCCAGAGCATCTCGACGACGTGCTGCGGCTTGATCACGTCGCCCGCCCCCTTCGGGTAGGCCAGGCAGTCCTTCTTCCTCCACTCGTTGATCTGCGCCCACCAGGGCGAGAGCGCCTTCACGTCCGGCTTCGACGCGGCCTCTCGGATCTGCGCCGTCAGCTCCTCGAGCACGTCCTTGACGTCGCCGACGATCGGCACGTCGACGCGCACGCGTTTGGAGATCGACGACGGGTCGATGTCGATGTGGATGATCTTGCGCTCGACCGAGGCGAAGTGCTTCGGGTTGCCGATGACGCGGTCGTCGAAGCGGGCACCCACGGCGAGCAGGACGTCGCAGTTCTGCATCGTCATGTTGGCTTCGTACGTGCCGTGCATGCCGAGCATGCCGAGGAACTTGGGATCGCTCGCGGGGTACGCGCCCAGGCCCATCAGCGTGTTCGTGCACGGGAAGCCGAGCAGGTCGACGAGCGCGCGCAGCTCGGCCGAGGCATTGCCGAGGACGACCCCGCCGCCGGTGTAGATGTAGGGGCGCTTCGCCGCGAGCAGCAGCTGGGCGGCCTTCCTGATCTGGCCGCCGTGCCCCTTCTTCACCGGGTTGTACGAGCGCATCTCGACGCTCGCCGGATACTGGAAGGGCGCCCGCATCATCGAGACGTCCTTGGGCACGTCGACGACGACCGGCCCCGGGCGCCCCGTTCGCGCGATGTGGAACGCCTTCTTCATCGTCATCGCCAGGTCGCGAACGTCCTTGACGAGGAAGTTGTGCTTGACGATCGGCCGCGTGATGCCGACCGTGTCGCACTCCTGGAACGCGTCGAGGCCGATCGCGGGCGTCGGCACCTGGCCGGTCACGATCACCATCGGGATCGAGTCCATGTAGGCGGTGGCGATGCCGGTGACGGCGTTGGTGACGCCGGGCCCCGAGGTCACCAGCGCGACGCCGACCTCGCCGGTCGCCCGCGCATAGCCGTCGGCGGCGTGCACGGCGGCCTGCTCGTGGCGAACCAGGACGTGCTGGATCGTCTCCTGCTTGTAGAGCGCGTCGTAGATGTAGAGGACCGCGCCGCCCGGGTAGCCCCAGAGGTAGCGGACGTTTTCCGCCTGCAGGCAGCGAACCAGGATCTCGGAGCCGTTGGGCTCGGCGGGCAGGGGGACGGGAGTGGCGGCGGAGCCGGCGGCCGGGCCAGGCACGCGCTTCAGCGAAGGCGCTGAGGTTTCCATGATCTTTTTCACCTCTGTGAATTTCTCTGACGAAAAACCATCGGTGCACCTTTCCACGCCCTCGTGAGGCGGGTGCGGTGCCTGAGCGATCGCCGGTGACCGCCGCGCTTCGGGCGGCCGTGCGATCGAAAACTGTCGTGCAACCGGCAATTATCGCATCGCCGGACGCCTCTTCCCAGCGTCGACGGCGCGCACGAATGCCGATGTGATAATCGCGCGCCCCGAGCTGCTGCTGCAACCGGCGCGCTTTTCCTTGGCGACCGACAAAGAACTGTCCGACTTTCTCAAGAGCGTCGAGAAGCGTGCCTGGAAGCGCGCCGTCTACGCCGTCCGGGACGACGACGCCGCGCTCGACATCGTTCAGGACACGATGATCCGGCTGTCCGAGAAGTACGCCGACCGCCCCGCAGCCGAGCTGCCGCTGCTGTTCCAGCGCATCCTCTCGAACGCGACGATGGACTGGTTCCGGCGCCAGAAGGTGCGCAATCAGGTCGTGCGCAATTTCTCGGACTTCGAGGGTGCCGGCGGCAAGGAAGACGATTTCGACATCCTCGAGACCCTGGAGGCGCTCGGCGGGCCGCTCCAGTCCGAGAGCGCGGCAGAGTCGGTTTCACGGGCGCAGATCTTGCAAACGATCGAGGCCGAGGTGGCGCTGTTGCCGGCGCGTCAACGCGAGGCCTTTCTCCTGCGTTACTGGGAGGAACTCGATGTCGCCGAGACCGCCGCCTCGATGGGGTGTTCCGAAGGGAGCGTCAAGACGCATTGCTCGCGTGCCGTGCATGCCTTGGCGAAGGCCCTGAAGGCGAAGGGAATTTCGACATGAAGAACGACAACAGATACGAAATCGCCGCCCGCGAGGCGGCGGAATCGCGCTTCGCGCGCCACATCGCCGCCTGCCTGACCGAAAGC
>DATIDZ010000431.1:0-8517 GCA_035456045.1 Caldimonas sp. | reverse complement strand
ACGAGAAGTCGGTGCCCTGCCCCGGTCGGCCGGTCGGCTCGGGGACGTGGAGTCGAAGGGGATCGCCGCTCACGGGCGCAGTCTGCGGTGGCGCGCCCGCGGTGCCAAGGGGATCACCCCTGAGTCGTCAGGACGGCGCCGCTCCTGGCGCCGCTCCTCACGGGACTCATGGAGGCCCGCGATCGGCGACGGCGGCGCGCGACCTGCATCCGCTCTCTCACTCGGCGGCGATCCAGCCCTCGACCGGATCGAGGTCGTCGGGCAGCCCGTAGCGGGTCCGGCGCGACGCCGTCGCGGCCTGGACGAGGCAGAGCACGCATCGAGTCGGTCGCCGCTCGCGTCGGCGACGAGCGACGCGCGCAGCGCCGGGCTGCACGCGAGCGCGAAGCCGAAGCGATCGACACCGGCCTCGAGCCCGGCGACGATCGCCTCGCGCATCGCGCGTCGATCGCCTTCGTCGCTGTTCTTGTACGAGCGGCGCGCCACCAGCGCGTGGGCGAGCCGGCGCGGATACGCCTCGAGCGCGACGCGCGACGGGTCGCCGCCATGGCGCAGGCCGGGCAAGGTGACGCCGGCGTCGATCAGGCGACCGACGCCTTCGTAGTACATCAGCCCGACCGGCACGTAACGCGTCTGCATCGGGCTCGTCGACGTCACCGGCGACGCCACGTCGGTGCGCCGGTGCAGCAGGCGGGCGCCCGCAGGCTGCGCGTTGCCCCACGCATCGATGAAGGCGCGCCATGCCATCCGCGTCGCGCAGCGGCCGCGCACGCTGGCGACGACCTCGGCGGCCGTCGTGCCGAAGGCGTTCGCCTCGACGAACGCGCGCGGCAGGCCGAACGGGAAGTCGAAGCCGCCGAGCCACGGTCCCGGCGAGCGCAGCCAGCCCTCGAAGGCGGCGAGCGTCGTCAGCTCGGCGACGCCGTCGACGACGAGCCGCGATCCGTCGAGGCGACCGGTCGCGATCGTGATCGGCTTCCGGCGCGACGGATTGCAGGTGAAGTCGATGCCGGCGAGCCGCATGGCCTCGTTCATCCGAGCGCGAGCGCGCCGACGCCGGCGGCGATGCACGCCGCGCCGACGAGGCGAACGGCCCGGTCGGCTTCGCCGAGAAGCCGGCCTCCGATCAGCGCGGCGAACAGCATC
Organism: Caldimonas sp.; assembly: GCA_035456045.1. Lineage (GTDB taxonomy): Bacteria > Pseudomonadota > Gammaproteobacteria > Burkholderiales > Burkholderiaceae_C > Schlegelella_A. The sequence goes on along the minus strand of DATIDZ010000431.1, from coordinate 7,371 downwards.
GACACCTCGCGGGCCGGCGCGACGTGGCTGAGCGGCGCGAGCTGGACCGCGTAGAGCACGAGAACGTAGCCGAGCGGCCCGAGCACGGCGACGACGAGCGCCGAGCGCCACTGCGCGCGCCACAGCGCGGCGAAGCCGCTGCGGTCGCGCAGCGCGGCCGGCAGCAGGAACGGCACGCGCAGCAGGTTGCCGACGTAGTCGACCAGGATCGGCGAGATCAGCAGGACCTTGACCGCGTAGCCATCGATCAGCGTGTAGCCCGCGATGAGCGCGCCCGTGAGCCCGCCCCAGAGCAGCCCGGCGCGAACGCGCTCGCGCTGCAGCGGGTCGTGCGCCTTCGCCCACAGCGCGGGCCCGCCGGCGGTGAAGAAGACGCCGATCGCGACGCCGGCGACGCCGGCCGCGGCGACGACGCTCAACCGCTCGCCGAGCCAGGCGATCGCCCCGAGCGACGACAGCAGCGGCCCGGTGCCGCGCGCGACGGGATAGACGACGGTGAGGTCGGCCAGCCGGTAGCCGCGCAGCAGGGTCGTGAAGTAGACGACGTGGACGACGGCGCTCGCGAACAGCACCGCCCATTCAAGCGCGCCCCAGCGCGGCACCGCGTGCCAGCCCACGGCGACACCGAGAGGCGCCCAGACGACGACGAGCAGGATCGCCGCCATCAGCGCGAAGCGAGCGTCACCGCCGGTCTTCTTCGCGACCACGTTCCACAACGCGTGCAGCAACGCGGCGGCGAGGACGAGGGCCAGGGCGGCGGGCGACATGGGCGGCGATTGTCGCCACCGCCGCCGCGCAGGGACGGCTACAGTGTCGCCATGCCGACCGATCGCGCAGCCAACCCGGTCCTCGTCGAGGCGATGCGCGGCGACACGCGCGAGTCGGCGCACCGCGGCGCCGTCGTCGTCGTCGACGCCGACGGCAAGCGCCTGGTCGCGATCGGCGACGTCGAGCGGCCGGTCTTCCCGCGCTCTGCGGTCAAGGTGCTGCAGGCGATCCCGCTCGTGGAGAGCGGCGCGGCCGATCGCCTCGGCCTCGACGACGAGGAGCTGGCGGTCGCCTGCGCATCGCACAACGGCGAGCCGCGCCATGTCGCCGTCGTCGAGCGCATGCTCGCCAAGGCGGGGCTCGACGTGGCGGCGCTCGAGTGCGGCACGCACTGGCCGCGCCTAGGCCCGATCGCGTACGCGCTCGCCGCCTCCGGCAAGGAGCCGAACGCGCTCAACAACAACTGCTCGGGCAAGCATGCGGGGTTCCTGTGCCTCGCGTGCATGCTGTCCGGCGGCACGCACGTGCGCCAGTACGCGAAGGGCTACGTCGCGCCGCGCCATCCGGTGATGCGCGCCGTCACCGAAGCGCTCGAGGCGACGACCGGCCACGACCTGCGCGAAGCGCCGCGCGGCATCGACGGCTGCTCGATCCCCACCTACGCGATCCCGCTCGACCGCCTCGCCCTCGCCTTCGCGCGGATCGGCACCGGGACCGGCCTTCGCCCCGGCCATGCGCGCGCAGCGGCGCGCCTGCGCAAGGCGGTCGCGAAGCATCCCTTCATGGCCGCCGGCAGCGATCGCTTCGACACGGCGGTGATGGAAGCGCTCGGCGAGCGCGTCTACTGCAAGGTCGGTGCCGAGGCCGTCTTCTGCGCGTCGTTTCCCGAGCGCGGTCTCGGCGTCGCGATCAAGATCGACGACGGCAACACCGCGCGCGCCGCCGAGGTCGCGATGGCGGCGGCGATCGAGGCCTTCGTCGACCTCGACGACGAGGAGGCCGATCTCATGCGCCGACTGAGCGACGTGGCGATCAGGAACTGGAACGGCATCGAAGTGGGCGCGCTGCGTGCGACGCCGGAGCTGAGACGCGGCCTGCAGGCGTAGGCGCTGCCGACGGGAATCGCCTACGATCGCCCGTCACTTCGATGGAGACGCGATTGAAATTGATCCCCTTGAGCGCCGCCCTTGCGGCCGCCGTCCTGGTCGTTGCCTGCGGTGGCAGCGACGACAAGGTCCAGTTCACCTCCGTGGTGTCGTTCGGCGACAGCCTGAGCGATGCGGGCACCTACCAGGTCGGCACCATCGCCGCGCTCAACGGCGGCAAGTTCACGGTCAACGGTGCGGGCAGCAGCAGCTACACGTGGACGGAAGACCTCGCCGTCGCCATCAAGGCGCCCGCCCAGTGCGCAGCGCGCACCGGCTTGCTGCCGAACCTGCCCGGCATCACCGGCGCACCGGTCACCGACATCGCCGGCTGCTACAACTACGCGCAAGGCAGCAGCCGCGTCACCTCCGAGGGCAGCGGCCCGAACGGCGTGGCGCTGCAGGCCTTCGGCCAGCAGAACCTCGGCTTCATGGCGAACTCGCTGATGGAGCAGATGAACCGGCACATCGCCCGCGTCGGAACCTACAGCGGCAGGGAGCTCGTCACCGTCAACGCCGGCGGCAACGACGCCTTCATGCAGCTCAACGGCCTGGCGTACGCAGCCGGCGGCGGTGCGGCGGCGGTCGGCGCCGGGACGATCGCGGGCTGGCCGCAGAGCGTGCTCGACACGGTCGCTGCCGGTGGCGCGGCCGCGACCAACGCGGCCGCCACCGCCGCGGTCGCGGCGATGGGCCAGGCCGGGACGGAGCTCGCCGGCTACATCAAGACGCTGGTCATCGCCAAGGGCGCGCACTTCGTGCTCGTGCGCAACCTGGGCAACATCAACGTCACGCCGTACGGCCGCACGCTCGACGCCGCCACGCAAGGCGTGATCACCAACATGACGCAGGCGTTCGACAACCAGCTGGCGGCCGGCCTGAACGGAACCGCGAACGTCGTCATCCTCGACGACTACGCGATCTCCAACGATGCCGCCGCCAACCCGGCGAAGTACGGCTACACGAACGTCACCGCGCCGGCGTGCGCGAACAACGCGTTCTCCGGCTCGTCGATCGTCTGCAATTCGACCAACGTCGTCGCGGGCAGCGCGCAGTACGCGTTCTCCGACACCGTGCATCCGACGCCCTACGGTCACCAGAAGGAGGCCGACGCCGCCTACTCGTTGCTGGTCGCGGCCGGCTGGCAATGACGGCCGCCGGCTGAACCCGCGATCACTCGAGCCAGGTCCTCAGCCGGGAGAGCACCTCCGGACGCCACAGCAGATCGAGGTGTCCGGTCTCGTAGCTGATCCATTGGTGCGACGTCGCGAAGGCGAGCGTTCGCGCGGCATCCCGGTGCCGTCCGAGCGCGCTGTCCAGTGGCACGAGGCCATCGCCGACGAGTCGCTCGGCGAGCAGGCCGCGCCGGGCGGCGAGCGTCGCCGCCGCGGCGTAGCACTCGACGCCTTCGGGCAACGGGACGAAGTCGGGCCCGCCGGTCGTGATCGTGCCGTGGCGCAAATCGCGGATGCCCGCGCTGCGTGATTTGCCGAGTCGCGACAACGGCGCGGAATAGGGACTCAGGTCGAGCACCTGGTCGATGCGCCGGCCGCCGCGCTCGAGCGGCGAGCCGTGGTGTGGCGTACCGAGGAACACCAGCTTGCGCAGCCGCTGCGGCCAGGCGTGGCGCTTCTCTGCCGCATAGAAGCAGGCACTGCGCGCGACGAGCCCGCCCATGCTGTGGCCGACGATCGACAGGTCGTCGAGCGCGCACGGCCAGCGGGCGACGAGCGTCTCCAGCAGCGCCGAGAACGCGCGCCCGTTCGCGCCGATGTGCAGACCGCTGTTGTAGCGGAGGTAGAGGACGGTGCGGCCCGGATCCTCGGCGAGCGCTTCGCCATGGTCATGCCCGTGGCGGCGCCACTGCAGGTCGCTCATGCAGAGTCCGTGAACGAGGATGAGCAGCCTGCCCGTGGCCGGCTTCCCCGTGGCCGCGACGACGGAGTCCGCGGGTCTTGCGACGTCGATCGCTCGGCCCTGGAATCGCAGCGACATCTCGGTCGCGAGCGGATTGCCGCTGCGGGCGAGGTGGTCGCCGTAGACGCCGTTGACGGCCGCCACCAGCGCATCCAGACGCGGACCCGAATCGGCGTCCGGCAGCAGCCTCGCCGCCCCGCCGAGCGACGCGTCGAGGCCGCGTCCCGCGAGCCGGACGCCGCCGCGGACCGCCTGGTAGACCCGGCCCGTGATCCCGCTCGTCCGGTCCCGGGGCGCCTCGCCCCAGGGGCTGGGGCGGGCACCGATCGTGCGATGCATTCGTTCGACGATGTCGACGACGCCGAGGGCCGCGTCGAAGGTCAGCTTCGCGGCACCTCGGACGTCGGACAGGACGGTTCTGCGGGGAGGGATCATCGGCTTGCCTCTCGTTCAGCTGCTCAGCGCGCGGATGACGCCGACCGGATCGCTGCTGATCGCACGCAGCAGCGCACGCGCCGGCCCGGTCGGGTCGCGGCGCCCCTGTTCCCAATTGCGCAAGGTCGCGAGCTCGATGCCGAGCAGCTCCGCGAACTTGGCCTGGCTGAGCCCGGTCAGGGCGCGGACGGCGCAGACGTCGACGCCATCGCGCGGCGCGGCTCGAGGCGAAGCCGTCGCGCCGCGGATCAAGCGCTCGAGCCGCTTGCGGCGCGCCGCGCGCCGCGCCCGGGCGGCGTCGAGAAGCGATTCGAAGATGCTGGAGTCCACGTTGCGGTCACCGAGTGCAAATCGGCAGTCGATAGTATGCCAATGGCGTACCTACGTCAATGGCGCACCATCGGCGTGCCCTGCCGGCTTCGACCGTCCGGTGATGCAAACTCGTGCCCGTGAGCGCCGAGAATCCCGTCCCGCAAACCCGGTACGTCGAATCCGACGGATTGAGCATCGCCTACCAGGTGTTCGGCCAGGGCACGACCGACCTGGTGTTCGTCCCCGGCATCGTCTCGCACATCGAGCTCACCTGGGAACAGCCTGGCTTCGCGCGCGTGTTTCGCGAGCTCGGCTCGCACTTTCGCGTGATCCTGTTCGACAAGCGCGGACAGGGCCTGTCCGACCGCTTCGAAGGCGTGCCGACGCTCGAGGAGCGAATGGACGATGTGCGGGACGTCCTGCGCGCCGTCGGCTCGAAGCGCACCGTCCTGCTCGCCTATTCCGAGGGCGGCCCGATGGGCGCGCTGTTCACGGCGACCTATCCCGAGATGGTCGAGCGACTGATCCTGCTGAGCTCGATGGCCCGCTTCTCGCGGGCGCCGGACTATCCCCACTCCCCCGCGATCGAGGAGATCCTTCGCTTCACGAGCGCAACCTGGGGCACGCCCGACGCCGTGGCCCTCTTCGCGCCGAGCCGGGTGAACGACGTCGCCTTCGGCGAAGCGCTCGCGCGCTACCAGAGGCAAAGCACCTCGCCCAGCGCCATCAAGCGGCTGCAGATGGCGAACGACCAGATCGATGTCCGGGCCATCCTTCCGCAGGTGCACCGGCCGACCCTGATCCTTCACCGGCGTCGCGACCGCGCCGTCAAGGTCGCCAACGGGCGATACCTCGCCGATCACCTGCCGCATGCCGAATACCTGGAGCTGCCGGGGGACGATCACTTCTTCTGGGAGGGCGACGCCACTCGGGTCACGGAAGCGATCGTGCGCTTCGGCACCGGCCGGTCCGCGCGTTCCGAGACGCCTTCTGACGAGCGCTGGCTGGCGACCGTGCTCTTCACGGACATCGTCGGCTCGACCGAGCTCGCGGCCCGCCTCGGCGACAGCGCCTGGCGCGACCTTCAGCAGCGATTCCACGCGGCGGCGAGGAAGGAGCTCGAAGCGCATCGCGGTCGCGAGATCGACACCGCGGGCGACGGCCTGTTCGCGACCTTCGACGGGCCGGCGCGCGCGGTGCGCTGCGCTGCCGCGATGGTGCGCGGGGCCAGGGCGATCGGCCTCGAGCTGCGCGCGGGCCTGCATACCGGGGAAGTGGAGAACGCCGGCGCCAAGGTCAGCGGCATGGCCGTCCACATCGGCGCGCGCATCTCCGCTCAGGCCGGTGCCGGGGAGGTGCTGGTCTCGGCGACGGTGAAGGACCTGGTGGCGGGCTCGGGCCTGCGTTTCGAAGCGCGCGGACCGACGTCGTTGAAGGGCGTGCCGGGCGAGTGGCCGCTGTTCCAGGCCTTCGACGACGCCGCCGGCTAAGCGACACGGCGGCTCGGGACGCGACGCGCAGGTCGGCGTGAAGCCGACGCGCGCCGGCGTCGCCCGTCAGCTCCCGTCGGCACTCTGCAACGACGTGGCGCGACGGAGCCGCTCCGAGAGGTGGATCGCGATGTTGCGGTACAGGCGCGCGCCGATCTCGGGCTCGCTGTCGGCGAGCCCGTCCAGGGCCGCCTGCGTGAGCGCGTGGATCTCCGTGTCGGTGTCGGCGGTCGCGTCCGCCGTGCGACCGCCGCGGTCGAGCATCGCCGTCTCGCCGAGCATGACGCCGGGCGAGAACGCCGCGAAGCGCCGCGACACGCGCGTGCCGCCGGAATGCGCCACGATCGAGATCGAGCCCCGCGTCAGCACGTACAGCCGGTCGCCGGCGTCGCCCTGCCTGAAGAGCTGATCGCCGCGCGCCAGCCGGAGGAGGACCATGCGCTCGCGAACCATCGAGACCTGCCGAGGGTCGAGCTCGCGAAAGAGCGTGCACGTCTCGAGCGGCACGCCGGCGTCGCCGTCCCACGCGGTGACCGCGCCCGCCAGCAGCGCCTGCTCGGCGGCTTCGGTCGCGTAGTCGACGTCGGCGAACCAGTCGTCGCGGGGAGCGTCCCGAAAGCAGCCGAACGCGCGCAGGCGCAAGCCATGACGGTTGCGCTCGGTCACGCCGGCCAGCAGCAGCGAGATGCCGCGACGATGCAGGCGCATCGACAGCTGCTGCAGCAGGACCGCGCCCGATTCGTCGATCGTGCTGACGCGCTTGAAATCGAGCACGAGGTAACGGCAGCGCGCGTCGAGCGCGTCCGCCTCGACGGCGAGTCGGTCGGCGCTGCCGAAGAAGAGCGCGCCTTCGAGCTCCCGGATGTCGATGGACCGGCGAGCCTCGGCGAGGAACTCTTCCTGGGCCTCGGGATAGACACGGCGTGACGGACGTGCCGCCGCGTTGAAGCGCGCGCGCACCAGCGACCGGTTCATGCTGCGGATGAACACGACGAGCGACGCCAGCACGCCCACGCCCACGCCGATCACGAAGCCTTGCCAGATGGTGACGCCGCACACGACGGCGACGACGAGCAGGCTCTGCTTGACGTCGACCGATCGTTCCCCGGCGGCGACCTGCTTGACCAGCTGGCGCGTCCAGCGGTCGACGAGGCTGAAGGCGATCACGATCATGATGCCGGCCAGGACCGCCTTCGGAAGCAGCGCGAGCGCGGGGCCGCACAGGTACAGCACCCCGAAGAAGGCGGTGCCCGCGAGCGCAGCGCCACGTCCCGTCCCGCCCGCCCGCAACGTCGCCAACGCCC
>DATIDZ010000430.1:0-5487 GCA_035456045.1 Caldimonas sp. | reverse complement strand
AGGATGAAGAGGCCGGTGCCGACGATGTTCTGCGTCTGCGGCGCCAGGTCGAGGTAGTAGACGCCGACGACGAGCGGGATCGCGACGATGCGCGCCCAGGTGAAGAGCGTCGGCAGATTGAAGAACATCGCAGGATTGTGCCGCCCGGACGCGATCGCCCTCCCTGCGGCCCGCACTTCAGCGATCGAGCGTGCGCGGCTTGAACTTGCGGGCGTCGTCGAAGAGGAAGGTCTCGGTGAACTTCCAAGGCCTCGGCAGGCGCGAGACATCGCCGAACGGAGCGGCGCGGCGCATCGCGTCGACCGCGATCTTGATCGTGTCCTTGGCCTCGCGCGGCTCGCGCAGGATCTCGATGCGGCGCACGCTCCCGTCGCCGTTCAGCTCGACCTCTAGCACCGGGATCGCGAGCAGCCGGTCGGGCACCTTTCCGACATAGGTGATGTCGGGGTTCGCCGCGACGAGACGTTCGGCCGCCTGCTGGCGCACCTCGACCCAGTTGCGACCGGCCTTGGGCGCGGCGAGGGCGCGTTTCGCGTCGCCTGCGGCGGCGGCGCCGACGGCAGCCGGAGCGGGCGCAATGGCTGGCGCCGCCGCCGGCCGCGCGCCGCCGGCTTCGCCCGGCCCGCGGTCGGCCGATCCGGTGCAGGCGACCACGGCCATCGCGGTCGAGACGACCGCCATGCAGCGAACGACGGTGCGGCTCGTGCGGCGTGCTGGGTCGGATTCAGTGCAGGGCACGGTAGATCTCCTCCGCGAGCTCGTGCGAGATCCCTTCGACGGTCGACAGGTCCTCGACGCTCGCGCTGCCGACGCCACGGGTCCCGCCGAAGCGCTGCAGCAGGCGCGCGCGCTTCTTCGGGCCGACGCCCGGAATGTCCTCGAGCGAGCTCGAGCCGGTGCGGACCTTGGCGCGTCGCGCGCGCATGCCGGTGATCGCGAAGCGGTGCGCCTCGTCGCGGATCTGGGCGATCAGCATCAACGCGGCCGACTCGCGACCGAGCGCGATCTTCGGCCGGCCGTCGGCGAAGACGAGCTCCTCGAGGCCGATCCTGCGCGCCTCGCCCTTTTCGACGCCGACGATGCGCGACAGCTCGATGCCGAGCTCCTCGAAGACCTCGCGCGCGACACTCACCTGGCCGCGACCGCCGTCGACGAGGATGAGGTCGGGCAGCCGCCCGGTGCCCTGCGCCGCCGCCTCGACCAACTTGGCGTAGCGTCGCACGAGCACCTGCCGCATCGCCGCGTAGTCGTCCCCCGGCGTGATGCCGGCGATGTTGTAGCGGCGGTACTGCGCGCTCTGCATCTTGTGCGCCTCGAAGACGACGCACGACGCCTGCGTCGCCTCGCCGGCCGTGTGGCTGACGTCGAAGCACTCGATCCGGAACGCGTGCAGGTCCTCGACGGCGAGGTCGAGCGCGTCGACGAGCGCGCGCGTGCGCGCCTGCTGCGATCCTTCCTCGGCGAGCAGCTGCGCGAGCCGCAGCGCCGCGCCGCTGATGCACATGTCGAGCCAGGCGCGGCGCGGCTCGCGCGGCTGGTGCTGCACCGTCGCGCGAACGCCGCTGCGCGCCGCCAATGTCTCGATCAGCGTCTTGTCGACCGCGTGGCTGACGACCAGGAGCGGCGGCATGCCCCCCTCGAGGTAGTGCTGGGCGATGAACGCCTCCAGGACGCGCACCTCGGGCGATCTCGCGGCCTCCGCGCGCGGCGCCTCGGCATCGGGCCCGGCCTCGGCGGCGCCTTCGGCGCCCTCGACCACGCCCTCCGCGGCGACGTCGATCGCGTTGTCGACATGCTTCGGGAAGTACGGCCGGTCGCCGAGATGGCGGCCGCCGCGCACCATCGCGAGGTTGACGCACGCGCGGCCGCCGTCGACCTTGACCGCGAGGATGTCGGTATCGACGGCGCGCCCGCCGGTGTTGTCCTCGACCGCCTGCTGGTGCAGCACGCGCGAGAGCGAGCCGATCTGGTTCCTGATCTCGGCCGCCTGCTCGAACTGCAGCGCCTCGGCGCGCGCCATCATCTGCGCCTGCAGCGAATCCATCAGCTCCTGCTGCTCGCCCTGCAGGAAGCGCTCGGCGTTGACGACGTCGCGCGCGTAGTCCTCGGGCGAGATGTAGTCGACGCACGGGCCCGAGCAGCGCTTGATCTGGTAGAGCAGGCACGGCCGGGTGCGGTTGGCGAACACGGTGTCCTCGCAGGTCCGCAGGTGGAACACCTTCTGGATCAGCTGGATCGAGTCCTTGACCGCCCACGCGGTCGGGAACGGACCGAAGTAGCGATGCTTCTGGTCGACGGCGCCGCGGTAGTAGGCGACGCGCGGAAAGCGATGCGACTCGATCTTGAGGTACGGATAGCTCTTGTCGTCGACGAAGCGGATGTTGAAGCGCGGCGCCAGCGCCTTGATGAGGTTGTTCTCGAGGAGAAGCGCCTCGGCCTCCGAGCGCACGACCGTCGTCTCCATCCGGGCGATGCGCGCGACCATGTGGCCGGTCCAGATCGCGCCTTCGCTGCCGGCATGCCGCTTGGTGAAGTAGCTCGAGACGCGCTTCTTCAGGTCGCGCGCCTTGCCGACATAGAGCACGTGATCGGCGGCATCGAAGAAGCGATAGACGCCGGGGAGGTTCGGCAGCGCGGCGACCTCGGCGAGAACGCGCTCGCGCGCCGCGACACGCTCCTCGTCGCGCGACACATCGACTTTCGGCTCGCCCATCGCCGACGATTGTGCCGCGCACACCGGCGCGGCTTCGTCGCTCGAGGGGATGCCTCGGCGCCCGCGCGGTCTCGCCCTCGCGAGTCGCACGCGCTCTCGATAATCGGCCGCATGCGGTGGGACCTCTACTGTCGCGTCGTCGACAACTTCGGCGACGTCGGCGTCGCCTGGCGGCTGGCGGCCGACCTCGCCGGCCGCGGCGAGTCGGTCCGTCTCGCCATCGACGACGCGAGCGCCCTCGCCTGGATGGCGCCTCGAGGGGCGGTCGGCGTCGACGTGGTCGGGTGGGCCGATGGTCCGTCGCGGGCGCCCGATGTCGTCGTCGAGCTGTTCGGCGCGGGCCGGCCGCCCACGGCGGCGCCGGCGAACGCGCCCGAGCCGCTCTTCGTCAACCTCGAGCACCTCAGCGCCGAGTCGTACGTCGAGCGCTCGCACGGCCTGCCGTCACCGGCCGCTCGAGTCGGCGAGCCGCCGTCGACGACGTGGTTCTTCTTCCCGGGATTCAGCGAAGCGACCGGCGGCCTCCTCCGCGAGCCGGGTCTGGTCGAGCGGCGCCGCGCCTTCGGCCTGGGCGACGACTGGCTCGCTGCCCTCGGCGTTCCGCCGCGTGCGGGCGAACGACGCGTCAGCCTCTTCTCCTACGGCAACGACGCCATCGGCGACCTGCTCGATGCACTCGCGACGGCGCCGACGCTCCTGCTGCTCGCGCCCGGGGCCGCCAGCGAGCAGGCCGCGGCGACGCTCGGCCCGTCGCTTCGCCGCGGCGCGCTGCGCGCGGTCCGCCTGCCGCTGCTGGCCCAGACCGACTTCGACCGGCTGCTCTGGTCATGCCAGCTCAATGTCGTCCGCGGCGAGGACTCGTTCGTGCGCGCGTTCTGGGCCGGCGCGCCGTTCCTCTGGCAGGCGTACGTCCAGGACGACGGCGCCCACGCCGCCAAGGTCGACGCGTTCCTGACCCGGTTTCTGGCCGGTGCGCCGCCGGCCCTCGACGCCGCGCTGCGCGCGCTGTTCGGGCGCTGGAACGGCACCGGCCGCGGCGCGCTCGCGCCGCCGCTCAGGGAGCCGACGCTGCACGCCGCGTGGCTGGCGCAATGCGTCCGCTGGCGCGACGGCCTGGCCGCGCAGGACGATCTGGTGACGCGCCTGCTTCGCTTCGTCGAGGCGAAACGCTAGAATTTGAGGCTTTGCGCCCCGCTGACGGCCAGTCGATCGTCACCTCGCGGCGGCGCCTTCAGTGGAAGACATCTCGCCATGAAAATCGCCCAGGAAATCCGCGCCGGCAACGTGATCATGCAGGGCAAGGACCCGATGGTCGTGCTCAAGACCGAGTACAGCCGCGGTGGCCGCAACTCGGCCACCGTGCGCATGAAGCTGAAGAGCCTGCTCAGCAACTCCGGCACCGAGGTCGTCTTCAAGGCCGACGACAAGATGGACCAGATCATCCTCGACAAGAAGGAGTGCACGTACTCCTACTTCGCCGACCCGATGTACGCGTTCATGGACGCCGAGTACAACCAGTTCGAGGTCGAGTCGGAGAACATGGGCGACGCGATCCAGTACCTCGAGGACGGCATGCCGGTCGAGGTCGTGTTCTACGACGGCAAGGCGATCTCGGTCGAGCTGCCGACGACGCTCGTGCGCGAGATCGCCGACACCGAGCCGGCCGTCAAGGGCGATACGTCGGGCAAGGTCCTCAAGACCGCGAAGCTCGCGACCGGCCTCGAGATCTCGGTGCCGCTGTTCGTCCAGACCGGCGACAAGGTCGAGATCGACACGCGAACGCACGAGTACAAGAAGCGCGTCTAGCGCCGCCCGCGACGACCACTGCAAGGGCCCGCCGACGCGGGCCCTTCTATATTCGGCGACGTCCATGGGCTCGTTCGATTTCTCGCTCGTCAGCGCGCCGTTCCGCATCCAGCCGGGGCTGCGCCGCGTCGCGCCGGGCGCGGCGCAGCTGACCCCGAGCGCGCCCGGCGGCCGGCACCTGCGCGAGAAGATCGCCGTACTCGGCAGCTTCGCGAACCAGGCGATGCTCTCCACGCCGGCGGTCGACGAGCCCGCGCTGCTGCACGCGGTCGCCGCCGAAGCGGCGCGGTCGTGTCCGGGCGCCTTCGTCGCCGCGACGACAGCCGAGGGCAGGACGATCGTCGCGGCGCCCCGCCTCGGCTGGACGCTCGACGACGGAACGCCCGGCGGGGACGGCGATGCGTCGATCGGCGCCGTCCTGGCGGCGCTGCCGCCGGCGCAGCGGCCGAGTGCGCTGCTCGCGTTCGCATTCGAGGAGGACTTCGCCTTGATCGACGGCGCGAGCGCGACCCTGCCGTGGCTGGCCGTCTGCCTGCCGTCGCGCTGGGCGCCCGAAGAAAAGATCGGCCGCCACTTCGCCGAGGTCCACGCTCCGGTCGCCGACAACGAGACGCTCCTCGCGGCGAGCGCATCGCTGGCGCGCCTCGTCACCGGCGACGATCGCTGGGAGCGCTTCGTCTGGACGATCACCGCCGACCCGCGCCTGCACCAGCACCCGGCGCGCGGCGCGCCCGACTGGCCGTCGCAGATCGACGCCGATGCCGAGGGCGTCGCGGCCAACGCGTTCTTTCGCAGCGAGCGCCAGACCTTCATTCCGATCGCGGGCCGGCGTCAGGCGATCTTCACGATCCACGTCGAGAGCGCTCCGCTCGCGGACGCGGTCGCGAGCGCCGACGCGGCGCGCCGGCTGCACGACGCGATCGCCAGCATGTCGGCGCCCGTGCTGGCGTACCGCCGCCTCGCCGGCG
>DATIDZ010000429.1:0-7717 GCA_035456045.1 Caldimonas sp. | reverse complement strand
TCGCCGACGCGGATGCGGTCGGCCGCCATCTGCACGGCGGTCAGGCCCGACGCGCAGAAGCGGTTGACCGTGACGCCGCCGACCGGCTTCGGAAAGCCGCACAGCGCAACGGCGATGCGCGCCATGTTCATGCCCTGTTCGCCTTCGGGGAACGAGCAGCCGACGATCGCGTCCTCGATCGCCGCCGGGTCGAGCCCCGGGACCTGCGTCATCGCGCTGCGAATCGCGGCGACGAGGAGGTCGTCGGGCCGCGTGTTGCGGAAGTAGCCGCGCCCCGAGCGGCCGATCGGCGTGCGCGTCGCGGCGACGATGTAGGCGTCCTGCACTTGCTTGCTCATCTGTCGTCCTTCAATTGCGGACCGGCTTGCCGGTCGACAGCATGCCCATGATCCGTTCCTGCGTCTTCGGGTGATCGAGGAGCGCGCAGAAGCGGGTGCGCTCCATCGCCATCAGGTACTCCTCGGTCACCATCGATCCGGCGTCGACGTCGCCGCCGCACACGACCTCGGCGATCAGCGAGGCGACGTGGAAGTCGTGCGCGCTGATGAAGCCGCCGTCGCGCATGTTGACGAGCTGCACCTTGATCGTCGCGATCGCGTTGCGGCCCGCGGCCGGGAAGGCCGTCTTCGCCGGAGGACGCCAGCCGCTCTCGCTCATCGCCTTGACCTGCTGCGTGGCGACGTGGAGCAGCTCGTCCTTGTGCGGGACGATGACGTCGCTCCAGAGCAGGTAGCCGAGCTTCCTGCTCTCGATCGCGCTCGTCCCGACCTTGGCGGTCGCGGCGCTGGTGAAGCCGTCGGTGAGGAACTTCATCAGGTCGGCGTTGGCGTTGCCGGCCGAGGCCATCTCCGCCGCGCGGCGCGCAAGGTACGCCAGGCCGCCGCCCGCGGGCAGCAGGCCGACGCCGACCTCGACGAAGCCCATGTAGCTTTCCATCGCGGCGACGCGGTGTGCGCAGTGGATCGCGATCTCGTTGCCGCCGCCCAGCGCAATCCCGCGCACCGCGGCGACGACGGGAACCGTCGCGTAGCGGACGCGCAGCATCGCGTCCTGCAGCTTCTTCACCTCAGGCAGGATGCCCTTGCCGCCGCTCTTCATGAAAACCGGCATCAGCGCCTCGAGGTTCGCGCCGGCGGAGAACACGTCGTCGGGCGACCAGATCACGAGACCGCGGTACGAGCTCTCGGCGAGGTCGACCGCCTTCAGCAACCCTTCGATCACCGCCGGGCTGATGAGGTGGAGCTTGGCGGTGATGCTGGCGATCAGCACCTCGCCGTCGAGCGTCCAGACGCGGACCTCGTCGTTCCTGAACACCTCGGTGCCGGCCTTGAGCGGCGCCGGCGCGTCGGCGCCGAACACCGCCTCGCGGAACGGCTGGCGCTGGTACACCGGCAAGGTGCTCGGCGCGACGAAGCGCGCGAACGCCGCGCTCCACGAGCCTTCGGGGTGGTGCACGCCGCCGTTGCTCGCGACGGCGCCTTCGAACACCCACGCCGGCAGCGGCGCGCTGCTGAGTGCGCGGCCGGCGTCGATGTCTTCCTTGATCCACTGCGCGACCTGCAGCCAGCCCGCCTGCTGCCAGAGCTCGAACGGGCCCTGGCTGGTGCCGAATCCCCAGCGCATCGCGAAGTCGACGTCGCGCGCGCTCTCGGCGACGTCGGCGAGGTGGACCGCCGCGTAGTGGAAGCTGTCGCGCAGGATTGCCCACAGGAACTGCGCCTGCGGGTTCTTCGAGTCGTGCAGCAGCTTGAGGCGCTCGGCCGGCGGCTTCTTGAGCATCCGCGCCACGACCTCGTCGGCCTTGCCGCCGCCCGGGACGTAGTCGCCCTTCTCGGCGTCGTAGCGAAGGATGTCCTTGCCGACCTTCCTGTAGAAGCCCGCGCCGGTCTTCTGGCCGAGGGCGCCCGCGTCGAGCAGCTTCTGCAGTACCGGCGGCGTCGCGAAGCTCGGGAAGAACGGGTCGTTGCCCTGCTCCGGACCGAGGTTGTCCTGGAGCGTCTTGATGACGTGCGCCATCGTGTCGAGTCCGACCACGTCGGCGGTGCGGAAGGTTCCCGAGCTGGCGCGGCCGAGCTTCTTGCCGGTGAGGTCGTCGACGACGTCGTAGCTCAGCCCGAAGGTCTCGGCCTCCTTCATCGTCGCCAGCATGCCGGCGATACCGACCCGGTTGGCGATGAAGTTCGGCGTGTCCTTGGCGCGGACGACCGACTTGCCGAGCGCCGTCGTCACGAACGCCTCGAGGTCGTCGAGGATCTTCGGGTCCGTCGTCGGCGTCGCGATCAGCTCGACCAGCGCCATGTAGCGAGGCGGATTGAAGAAGTGGATGCCGCAGAAGCGCGACTTGATCTCCTCGGGCAGCACCTCCGAGAGCTTCGTGATGCTGAGCCCCGACGTGTTGCTGGCGACGATCGCGTGCGGCGCGATCGCCGGCGCGACCTTCGTGTAGAGGTCGAGCTTCCAGTCCATGCGCTCGGCGATCGCCTCGATGATCAGGTCGCAGTCCCTGAGCTTGTCGAGGTGCTCCTCGTAGTTCGCCTGCTCGATCAGCGCGGCTTCCTCGGGAATGCCGAGCGGCGCGGGCTTGAGCTTCTTCAGGTTCTCGACCGCTCTCGTCACGATCCCGTTCTTGGGCCCTTCCTTGGCGGGCAGGTCGAACAGGATCACCGGCACGCGCACGTTGACCAGGTGCGCCGCGATCTGCGCGCCCATGACGCCCGCGCCGAGGACGGCGACCTTCCTGACGTTGAATCGTTGCTGCATGGCTGCTCCCGTGCTCATTCCGCGCGAATCCAGGTCTGCGTGCGGCCGAGCATCGGCACGCCGATGTAGCCGCGCACGTCGAGCTTCGCGCCGTTGTCGACCAGCTTCAGCTTCGACTTGTAGACCTTGCCGTTGTTCGGGTCGAGGATGTCGCCGCCCTCGAAGACGTTCTTGTCGTCGGCGCTCTGCTTCATGTTGCGCAGGATCGTCATGCCGAGGATCGGCTTGTCCTTGCGCTCGTCGCTGCAATCCTTGCAGACGGCGTCGGGCGGCGTCGCCGGATCGAGGAGCTTCTCGACCTTGCCGCTGTAGACGCCGTTCGCCTCGACGATGCGGATCAGCGACTTCTCCTTCTTGGTCGCGTCGTCGATCGTCTTCCAGACGCCGACGGGCGAGCTCGCCTGGGCGGCCGCGGCAAACGAGAAGGCCGCGAGCAGGCCGGCGACGGCGAGGTTCTTCTTGGTGAGGGTCATGGTGGAGGTCCGATCAGAAAAGAGCCGCGTCGAAAGCCATCATCGGCGCCGCGCCGGCCCGGGCGCTGCGAATGAGCCCTGCCGTTTCCGGCAGCAGCTTGGCGAAGTAGAAGCGCGCCGTCGCGAGCTTGGCGGCGTAGAAGGCGTCGCCGGAGGATTCCTTCTCGAGCGCCACCTTGGCCATCCTGGCCCACAGATACGCGAAGACGAGGTGGCCGCAGACGCGCAGGTAGTCGACCGCGGCGGCGCCGACCTCGTCCGGATTCTGGAACGCCTTCATGCCGACCTCGGTGGTGAGCTTGGTGACCTTCCCGCCGAGGTCGGCGAGCGGGTTGACGAACTCCTGCATCGCCTCGTTCGTGCCCTCCTCCTCGACGAAGGCCTCGATCAGCTTGCCGAACTTCTTCAGCTTGGCGCCGTTGTCGGAGAGTACCTTCCTGCCCAGCAGGTCGAGCGACTGGATCGTGTTCGTTCCCTCGTAGATCATGTTGATGCGCGAGTCGCGGACGAACTGCTCCATGCCCCACTCGCGGATGTAGCCGTGCCCGCCGAAGACCTGCAGGCAGTGCGACGTCGCGATCCACGCGTTGTCGGTGAAGAACGCCTTGACGATCGGCGTCAGCAACGCGACCAGGTCGGCGCACTCCTTCTTCTCGTCCTCGTCGTCGCTCGCGATCTCGCGATCGAGCAGCAGGGTCGTGAACACGGCCAGCGCGCGGCCCCCTTCGGCGAAGGCGCGCGCGGTGAGCAGCATCTTCCTCACGTCGGGGTGGACGATGATCGGATCGGCCGGCTTGTCGGGCGCCTTCGGACCCGAGAGCGAGCGCATCTGCAGGCGCTCCTTCGCGTACGCCGCGGCGTTCTGGTAGGCCACTTCGGTCAGCCCGAGCGACTGCATGCCGACGCCGAGACGCGCCGCGTTCATCATCACGAACATCGCCTGCAGGCCCTTGTTCGGCTGCCCGACGAGCGTGCCGACGGCGCCGTCGAGGACGATCTGGGCGGTCGCGTTGCCGTGGATTCCCATCTTGTGCTCGAGGCCGCCGCACCAGATGGCGTTGCGCTCGCCGAGCGATCCGTCGGGCTTGACGCTCCACTTGGGCACCACGAAGAGCGAGATGCCCTTCGATCCGGCGGGTGCGTCGGGAAGCCGGGCGAGGACGAGGTGGACGATGTTTTCCGCGATGTCGTGCTCGCCCGCCGAGATGAAGATCTTGTTGCCGATCAGGCGGTAGCTGCCGTCCGCCTGCGGCTCCGCCTTCGTGCGCAGGAGGCCGAGGTCGGTGCCGCACTGCGGCTCGGTCAGGCACATCGTGCCGGTCCAGTGGCCGCTGGTGAGCTTGCCGAGGTAAAGCCGCTTCTGCTCGTCGGTGCCGAAGGCATGCAGGCACTCGTAGGCGCCGTGCGAAAGGCCGGGGTACATCGTCCAGGCCTGATTCGCCGAGTTGAGCATCTCGAACAGGCACTGGCTGACGACGTGCGGCAGGCCCTGGCCGCCGAACGCAGGGTCGCAGCTCAGAGCCGGCCAGCCGCCCTCGACGTACTGCGCGTAGGCCTCCTTGAAGCCGCTCGGCGTCTTCACCTCGTGCGTGGCCTTGTCGAGGGTGCAGCCCTCGGCGTCGCCGACCGCGTTCAGTGGCGCGAGCACCTGGCCCGCGAACTTGCCCGCCTCCTCGAGGACGGCGTCGATCGTCTCGGCGTCGACATCGGCGTGCGCCGGCAGGCGCTTGAGCGCGCCGACGACGTCGAGCACTTCGTGCAGGACGAAGCGCATGTCGCGCAACGGCGGGGTATAGGACGGCATGGAGGAACTCCTTCGAGACGGGGAAGCGAAAGGATCAGGGGAGGTCCGCCACGCGCGACGAACTTTGCGAGGGCGTCGCCGCATGCGCGAGCAGCCGCTCGAACGCGGCGCGCGCGCGTTCTTCGGCGCCGACGTGGCGCAGGAAGCGAGCGTCGTGGTGAAGCGCAAGAATGAGGCCGTGGATCTCGAACAGCAGCTGGCCGGCGTCGGTGTCGGCGCGCAGGTGGCCCTCGTCGACGGCGGCGCGGATCGCGCGGTCGAGCGCGTCCTGCCACGTCTGCACCATCGTCACGAGGGCGTCGCGCACCGGGCCGGGCCGGTCGTCGAACTCGACCGCGCCGCTGATGTAGATGCAGCCGGAATCGATCTCGACCGAGACGCGGCGCACCCAGCGGTCGAACAGCGCGCGCAGTCTCGGCAGACCGCGCGGCGCGCGCATCGCGGGCCGGAACACCTCGTCCTCGAACTTCGCGTGGTACTCGCGGACGACCGAGATCTGCAGTTCCTCGCGCGAGCCGAAGTGGGCGAAGACGCCCGACTTGCTCATGCCGGTGACCTCGGCGAGCGCGCCGATCGACAGGCCTTCGAGCCCGATGTGGGAAGCGAGCGCGAGCGCAGCGTCGAGAATGGCGGCGCGCGTCTGCCGGCCCTTCATCATCGGGCGCGGCGGCGCCGGCTCGGCGGACCCGTCGGCGCTGGTGTCGTCGGCGTTGACAAGCGAATCCACGTGCAACCTCGGAGCCGGAAAAATCGAACGATCGTGCTATTTTGCAGGAAGGACGCCGTCCGGCCCTGGAGCGGGGGTACTAATCGTGCGGATTTGTAGTCGGTCGACCGGGGAGCGCCGATGAAGATCGCGGTGGTCGGCCTGGGCGCCGTCGGCGGGCTGATCGCCGCTCGCCTCGCCCGTGCGGGCCACGAGGTCTCGGCGCTTGCGCGCGGCGAGACGCTCGCTCGCGTGCGCCGCGACGGCCTCTCGGTCGAGCATGCGCGCGGGTCGTTCGCCGTGGCGCTCACGGCGAGCGACGACCCGACGGCGCTCGGCCGGCAGGATCTCGTGGTGATTGCCGTCAAGGCGCCCGCGCTGCCTGCGGTCGCGGCGTCGATCGCGCCGCTGCTCGGTCCGACGACGGTCGTCCTGCCGGCGATGAACGGCGTGCCGTGGTGGCTGCTTCCCGCGGCGATGCCCGACCAGGCGCCGCTCGACAGCGTCGATGCCGGCGGCGACCTGCTCGCCCTGCTGCCGCTCGACCGCGTCCTCGGCTGCGTCGTCCACCTCGCGGCGTCGAGCCCGTCGCCGGGTCGCGTTCGCCACAACATCGGCGAGCGGCTCATCGTCGGCGAGCCGCGGGGCGGCGTGTCGACGCGGGTCGAGGCGGTCTGCGCCGCGCTTGCCAGCGCCGGCTTCCAGGCCGAGGCGAGCGCCGACGTGCGCATCGACGTCTGGTACAAGCTCTGGGGCAACATGACGATCAACCCCGTCTCCGCGCTCACCGGCGCGCTGACCGACGCGATCCTCGACGACGCGCTGGTGCGCGAGTTCGTCCTCCGCTGCATGGCCGAGGCCGCCGAGATCGGCGCGCGCATCGGTTGCCCCATCGCGCAGTCGGGCGCCGATCGGCTCGATCTCACACGCGAGCTCGGCGGCTTTCGCACCTCGATGCTGCAGGATGCCGACGCCGGCCGCACGATCGAGCTCGACGCGCTGGTGACTTCGGTCCACGAGATCGCCGGCCGCGTCGGCGTCGCCGACCCGAACATCGGCGCGCTCCTCGGACTGACGCGGCTGATGGCGCGCGGTCGCGGCCTTTACGCGCCGTAACGCGCGCGCTGCGCGACCGCGCGTCATCCTTCGGCGTCGCGCCTGCGCATCGCCGTCTTGAGCGAGGCTGCGCCATGCATTACGCTCGGGGGTCATGGAAGTCCTGCAGCTCGACATGTCCGGTCGCCCGCAGTCGTGGATCTCGGCGAAGGAAGCCGCCGTGATCTACGCGAGCGACGGCGTGGCCTGGACGCTCGGCGAAGCGTTCCACGTGTTGCGCGGCGGCATGCAGCGGCGCACCGGCCTGCAGTCGAAGATCGAGGTGCACCCGATCATCGCCGTGCGGGGCGCGGTGCCGAGCCGCGCCTGGCGGCGCTCGCCGGCGTTGAGCAACCCGAAGCTGTTCGCGCGCGACCGCCAGGTCTGCGCCTACTGCCTCGGCCGCTTCCACGTCGACGACCTGACGCGCGAGCACATCGTGCCGACGTCGCGCGGCGGCGACGACAGCTGGATGAACTGCATCACGGCCTGCCGCGCCTGCAACGGCCACAAGGGCAACCGCCTGCCGGAGGAAGCGCGCATGTCGCTTCACTACCTGCCGTACGTGCCGAGCCTGCACGAGGACATGATCCTGCGCGGCCGGCGCATCCTGGCCGACCAGATGGAGTTCCTGCTCGCCAGCGTCCCGCGCTCGAGCCGCCTGCACGGCTAGAGCGGGCATTCGTCACGGCGCCGCGGCGCCGTTCACACTTCTTTGCGCGGGCTTTCCCGGACGGCGAAACAGCGGGGGGACGGCTGTGGTCAACTCGGCCGCGAGACCACGCGTTGGTCGTGCATCGACCGGGAAGGAGACTCCATGAAGAGCGTTTCGATCATCGCCATCGCGCTCGCGCTCGGCGCGTGCGCGACTTCGGATCC
>DATIDZ010000428.1:0-9740 GCA_035456045.1 Caldimonas sp. | reverse complement strand
AGGCGCCTGACTCAACTTTCCAAAGGCAGTGGTGAGGACTCGCCGGTACAAGCCGAGCACATCGCCCACAGGTGTCCGGGCGGCAGGCCGCCGTGAGTGCCTGACTGACCGCGACCGCCAGCGCTGACCAATGAGCCTGGCGAGCAAGCAGAGGACCCGCGGCCGACGAAACCTGCGCCTTGTAGACGTCTAGTGGCGGAGGAGTTTCCTCTCCCAACCAATACAAGCTGCTTTCGCTCGGTCCGAGAGCCGAGGCGACGCCAAGCGTCTGCCCTAGCAGCGTAAGGGCGTCTTCATCTGCAAGAAGGTCGGAAAGGTCCGCATGGCCAATGGCGGCCCTCGCAAGATCCATTCGAAGCGACAGGATCGGCAGCGTGGGCCAGCGTACGTTGGCGGTTCTGGGCATAGCCACTACTGCTTCGGCTTCTTGGCGGACGCCTTTTTCGCACTCTTCGCGGCGGCCTGTTCGGCCTTTTCAGCGGCTCGTTTTCGCTCTATCGCACCTTTGCCCCAACGCTCCTCGATACGGGGCAATAGGACTCGTTTCCAGATGTCGTGGCCGACCACCCCCACCGCACCGACGAGTACGCCGATCGAAGCTGGGTCCAACGGAGCTCCGCTCGAAATACTCACGAGGCTTGAAACATCACGCGGCAAAGCTGCAGGGTCGTACCCCGCTTCAAGAGCCGAAGCGTGCGCCAGGCTGCCTGGCTTCTTCATTTCGCTCCAGATCTCCTCCGAAGCCCGTTGGAGCTCGGCCACTGATTTGCCTGCCCTCAACGTGTATTCGACGCTACCGTCTGACCCGCCGTCATCGTCACTGGTCATACGTGCCTCCTTCGCGCGATTGCCGAAGGCTTCAATCTGCACCAAGGCGACAAGCGACGCAAGGCCGGAAGGCTTCGTTTCGCCGAAGCAAGATCACGACGACAACTCTTGGGTTTGGACTTGTCGCCACCGGACTGTTTGCCCCCGGCCGACCGCTTTTGGTGGGTCCGGCCATCGAGAACCTCGCTTTCGGGCTTCGAGGGCAACCACCCTGCGCGCCTGTAGGTCAGCCGCAAGAAATTCGGACAGAAGCTCAGGACGCTCTATGGCGCAACAAATGTTCGGTCGTTGCTGTGCCTTTTGCGCCAGACCAATTACTTTGGCGCCATCGCTTGCAGCAGTGGAATTCAGTGGCGCAAGGGCTGCCCGCTCGAATCCGAGCGGCGCGCGCGCTTCGAGCGCGCCGATTCGCCTCTTGGTGTCGCGTTGACATCCAGCCGAAGCTTGTCGAGATAGTCCGCCCAAGCCTGCAGCATCTTCCTGCGCTGGTCGATGAACTCAGTCCGGTTGTAGGCCCGGCCCAGGCTGTCGCGCACGGAGTGCGCCAGCTGCGCCTCGATGACATCGGGGCTGAAGCCGAGCCGCTCGTGCAAGATCGTCCGCGCCGTGGCTCTGAATCCGTGAGCGGTCATTTCGTCGGCCGCATAACCCATCGCTCGTAGCGCCGCGTTGAGGGTGTTGTCGCTCATCGGCCGGTCGTGATGCCGCTCGCCCCGAAAGACGAGCTTCCCGCCACCCGTCAACGGCTGAAGCTCGCGCAGCACGGCGACAGCCTGCTTCGGCAACGGAACCAGGTGCGGTGCCCCGTACAGCTTGCCCACCAGAATCCGTTTCATGCGCGCCGCGGGCACCGTCCACAGCGCCTTTTCGAGGTCGATCTCGCTCCACTCCGCGGCCCGCAACTCGCCGGGTCGGAGGAGGAGCATCGGCTGCAACTTCAACGCGGCGCGCACCACGTGGGTGGCGGCATAGCCATCGCAGGCGCGCAGGAGCTGCGCGAGCCGCTCGGGCTCCGTGATCGCGGCGAAGTGCTTCGGCTGCGGTCGCTTCAACCCCACCTTCAGGCCGTAGGCGGGATTCGTTGTGGCTTGGCCGATCGCGATGCCGTAGCGGAAGATCTGGCTGCAGTTGTCGAGCGCTCGATGCGCCGTCTCCACGACGCCCCGGGCTTCGATTCGGCGCAGAACTTCCAGAAGCATCGGTGGGGTGATCTCGGTAACCGGAGTCCGGCCGAGCCACGGGAAGACATCCCTTTCCAGCCGCTCGATGATCTTCTGCGAATAGCTTGTCGCCCAGGAACCGCGGCGCACCTCGAACCAGTCACGGGCGAGCGTCTCGAATGCGTTCAGGGGCGGCAGCCCCTTGGCCACTCGGTCCTCGGCAGCCCATGTCGCGCGAACGGCAGCCTTGTCGTCCTTGCGCTTGTGACTGGGGTCGATGCCCTCGGCGAGGGTCTGACGCGCCTCCTCGGCCATCTGGCGGGCGAGCGCCAGGCCGGTTTTTGGATACGTCCCCATCGACAGCAGCTTCCGTCTGCCGTGGTAGCTGTAGCTGAACCGCCAGCCGTGCGAGCCGCCGTTGACGAAGAGAAGCAGGTACAGGCCCTCTCCATCCGAGATGCGCTTTCGCGGGTCACCAGGGCGTATGGCCTTGAGCGTCTGGTCCGATCGAATGAGGTGTCTGGCCATGTGGAGTAACTTCCAGGCCCGGAGGAGTAAATCCCCCCGCTGCGGAGTAAAACTACTCCAAAAACGGCCGGAAGTCGTCGGAAGCCATGACATCATCCCGGAAACAAAAAAGCCCTAGAGCGTTGATTCTCAAGGGCTTTTTGGATGTTCTGGAACGTTGCGGGACGTCCTAGAAATTCGTGCTGGTGGCCAAGGGCGGAATCGAACCACCGACACGCGGATTTTCAATCCGCTGCTCTACCAACTGAGCTACTTGGCCGTGAGCCGTCGATTATATCGGCGGGCACCCTGCGAGCCGTGCCGCGAGGGCTGCGCCCTACACTGCATTCTCATGGACAGGCGCACTCTGCTGACGAGATTCGCCGCCCTGGGCAGCGTCGCGACGCCGATGCTGGGCATCGCCGCGCCGTCGCCGCGCGGCACGCGTCGACTGGCGGTGCTGCTCTTCGACGGGCCGGAGCCTTGGCAATGGTTTCCTGCCGAGTTGCTGGCGGAGCTCGACGCCCTCGGCTGGCACGCGGGCAAGAACCTCAGCGTTCAATGGAACTACGCCAACGGCGACGCCGGTCGCCTGCGCTCGCTTGCGGCGCAGGTCGCGGCATCGGCGCCGGACGTCATCCTCACGCGGGGAACGCCTGCCACGCAGGCCTTGCGCAGCGTCACGAAGTCCATTCCCATCGCAACCGGCGTCGGCGACCCGATCGGCAGCGGCTTCGCCAGGAGCTATGCGCAGCCCGGAGGAAACATCACCGGCATCGCCTGGGCGACCGTCGAGGCGAGCGAGAAACAGGTCGAGCTCCTGCGTCTGCTCGTGCCGGGTCTCGCCGAGATCGTCGTGGTCTGGAAGACCGATCGCGCGGCATCGCTTCCCGCGCTCATGCGGCCGATGATGGCCAGCGGGCGGACCTTCGGCGTCGCGGTGCGAAGTGCGCTCGTCGAGACGATGGACGAGCTCACGCAGGCATTCCAGGCGGCTCGTGCGCGCGGACCGGCGGCGGCTCAGGTCTTCGGCCTGGCGGGCGACGCGTTCACCTACGAGTCGATTGCAGCGTGCGCCATCGCGGCGCGCATGCCGACGATGTTCGAGAACCGGGCCTTCGTCGACGGCGGCGGGCTGGCGAGCTTTCGCTTCAACTGGGAGAACCAGACGGGTCGCACGGCGGCGCAGCTCGACAAACTCCTGCGCGGCGAGAAGCCCGCGAACATCCCTTTCGAGCTGCCGACCCGGCAGGAATTCGTCCTCAACCTGAAGACGGCGCGCGCGCTCGGCCTCGTCGTGCCCCAGGCGGTGCTGCTGCGCGCCGATGCGATCGTCGAGTGAGGTTTGGCCCGCGTGAGCGGGCCGGGACTCAAGCCGCGTTGCGCTTGTTCCGCGACAGGTCGACGCCGAGCTGCTTGAGCTTGCGATAGAGGTGCGTGCGCTCGAGGCCCGTCTTCTCGGCGACGCGCGTCATGCTGCCGTTCTCCTGCGCGAGGTGGAACTCGAAGTAGCTCTTCTCGAACGCGTCGCGCGCCTCGCGCAGCGGCCGGTCGAGGTCGAAGCTCTGCTCGGGCTGCGGGCCGAGCAGCGCCGCCGGCAGCGGCTGCATCGCGCCGCCCGTCATCGCCGCCTCGACCGTGAGTCCGACGCCGTTGTCGCCCGCCGCCGCATTCAAGGCCGACGGTGCCCGCGATGGCGGCTTGGCGAGGCCCTGCTCGACCGCGCGCAGCAACTTCTGCAAGGTGATCGGCTTCTCGAGAAAGGCCATCGCGCCGAATTTCGTGGCCTCGACGGCCGTATCGATCGTGCCGTGGCCGCTCATCATGATCACCGGCATCGTCAGCTGCGCGGTCGATCCCCATTCCTTCAGCAGCGTGATGCCGTCGACGTCGGGCATCCAGATGTCGAGGAGGACGAGGTCGGGCCGGATCCGCTCCCGGCAGGCGCGCGCCTGCGCCGCGTTTTCGGCCAGCTCGATCGTGTGGCCTTCGTCGGCGAGGATCTCCGACAGCAGCGCCCGAATCCCCAGTTCGTCGTCGACGACAAGAATGGTGGCCATGAACTCTCAGTGCGCCCTCGACGTCACGACGGGCTCGTTCGCGGCGACGCGGACCGTCGTCGCGAGTTTCGAAAATGATAGCGAAACTTGCGCGCCCCGCGCGCTGTCCGCCACCGCGTTGCCGGCGGCATCGGGCGGCGCGCCGAGATTGGCGATGCGGACGCGCGCGCCGTGCTCGTCGGCGATCTTCTTGACCACGGCCAGTCCGAGGCCAGTCCCCTTCTTCTTCGTCGTGACGTAGGGCTCGAAGGCGCGCTTGAGCACTTTCTCCGAGAACCCCGGCCCATTGTCGACGACGACCAGGCGCACCGCGCGGACATCGCCGCTTTCGTTCTTCGCCGCTTCGGTGACGACGCGGACGCGGCCGTCGGCCTGCTCGGCGACGGCGTCGAGCGCGTTCTGGACGAGGTTGTGGATCACCTGGCGCAGCTGTGTGCCGTCGCCGATGATCGCCGGCAGCGACTCCGCCAGGTCCGCCGAGAGGCGGCCAGATTCCTGCGCTGCGCCGTAGAGGCCGAGCACCTCGACGACGAGCGCGTTGACGTCGAGCGCGTCGAAGCTCGACGCCGGCAGGCGCGCATAGTCGCGGAACTCGTTGACGAGCGTCTTCATCGCCTGCACCTGGTTGACGATGGTCGACACCGACCGCTCGAGCATGCCCTGGTCCGCGCTGGCGAGCTTGCCGCCGAGCTTTTGCTGCAGCCGCTCGGCCGAGAGCTGGATCGGCGTCAGCGGGTTCTTGATCTCGTGCGCGAGCCGGCGCGCGACCTCGCTCCAGGCCTCGACGCGCTGCGCCGAGACGAGCTCGGTGATGTCGTCGAAGACCATCAGGCGCGCGCCCTGCGGCATCGCAGCGCCGCGAACGAGCAGCGTGATCGAGTCGCGCTCGCGGCCGTCGCCGCCGGTCGCGAACTGCAGGTCGAACGAGTCCTGCCAGTGGTCGCGCTCGCCCGCCTCGGGGCTCTCGGCGTGCAGCTCGAAGCGCTGCCAGACCGCCTGCGCGAAGCCGCCGAGGCCCGCGACCTCGTCGAGGCGCCGGCCCTTGTAGGCCGACAGCGGCAGCTTGAGGATGCGCGTCGCCCCGGGATTGACGGTGTCGATCGCGCCGTTGCGGTCGAACACGATCACGCCGGCGGTCAGGTTGTCGAGGATCGTCTGCAAATTGGCGCGCGCGCCCTCGACCTGGACGACGCTCTTGTGGACGAGCTCGCGCGCCTCCGAGAGCTGCGCCGTCATCTCCGCGAACGATCGCGTCAGACCGCCGAGCTCGTCGCGCGACTTGAACACCGCCTTCGAGCTGAAGTCGCCGCGCGCGACCTGGGCGACGCCCTCGGCAAGGAGAAGCAGCGGCTGCGCGAGCTGGTTGCTGAGCGCGATCGCCAGCAGCAGCGCGCCGAACACGGCCAGCACGAGGGCGAGCGTCAGCGTGCCGATGTACATCTTGCGCAGGCCCGAGCGGGCGAGCGCGCGCTGCTGGTATTCGCGGTAGGCGTTGGTGACGGCGAGCGCGTTGGCCGCCAGGCCTGGAGCGATCGACTGGGTGACGACGAGGAATCGCTCCTGCTCGCCGAGCGCGAAGTTGCTGCTCGGGATGACGGCGACGGCGCGGACCCGCGCTGCCGTGCTCGGGGTGGAGGACGACGCCGAGGCTTCCTCGTCGAGCCCTTCGGCCTGGCTGACGACGCGCTGGGTGCGCGCCTGGCGCAGCATCTGCGGCGGGATCCGCTCCGGCATCAGCGCCGAGCTCGTGCCACTGGTCGCGAGCAGCGTCTGGCCGGAGCTGCCGACGACGGCGATCTCCCGCGCCGAGAGCTGCTCGCGCAGCCGCTCGAGCGAGAGCGGCTCGGCCGACGACGCGCTCTCGCCGAGGCGCTCGGCCGCCAGCCTCGTCTTGGTCGCGAGGTCGGCGACGATCGCGTCGATCGTGCCGCGGCCGAGGTTGAGGCCCGCATCGAGCGCGCCTTCGACCTTGACGTCGAACCAGGTCTCGATCGAGCGCGAGACGAACTGGTAGCTCACGGCGTAGATCAGCACGCCGGGCAGGATGCCGACGAGGGCGAAGATCGCCGCGAGCTTGAGCAGCAGGCGGCTGCCGAAGCGGCCGCGCGAGACGCGCCACAGCATCCGCACGCCGGCGACGGCGATCACCGCGACCAGCGTGCTCGCGAGCGCGACGTTGACCCAGAACAGCCAGACGTAATGGCGTTCGTACAGCGCCGGATTGCTGGTCGCGATGCCGAGCAGGAACGCCAGGACGAGGCCGGCGCCGAGCGCGGCCAGCGTCGAGACGATCCACGCCCACCGGCTGGCGCGCGGAGGCGGCGGGGGATCGGGGCTGCCTGCCCCGAAGCGCGAGTCGTCGCTCATCAGCCGATGCGCTGGCTGCGCTTGACCGACAGCTGCCAGTCGGGATTGCCGGCGATGCCGATCTGCATCGGCCGCGGCAACAGGTTGATGTCGAGCCGGTAGACGAACTCGACGTAGTGCCGGCCGTCGTCGATCTGGCTCGCCTCGGCGACCTTCCAGCGCGTGCTGCGGCTGGTCGCCGCGATGGCCTCGTCGCGGGTCGGATAGTTCTGGCTCAGGCCGCCGACGCTCGTGACGCGGTAGGTCGACGTCAGCGGCTGGTAGACGATCTTCCAGACCCGCGTCGCGTGGGAGACCCGGCGGTCGCGCCAGTACCAGCGATCACGGAAGACCTCCGCCTCGGCGACGAAGAAGAGCGGCACCGACTTGGCGAGCGCTTCCTCCGGGCCCTTGCCGAGCTCGAAGTTGACGGCGTAGGTGAGAAAGACGCCGTCCTCGTCGCGCGCGACCTCGAACGTGCTGAGCTCGCCCTCGGGCGGGCGGGCCGGCTGGCTCGCGGCCCCGCCGGCGACCCAGAGGGACGGGATCCAGGCGCGTGACGCCGCGACGCCGAGCGCGCGAAGCACGCTGCGGCGGCGCAAGGAGCCGTGCGGCGGCAACGAGGTCATCAGTCGGCGGTCTGCGGCGAGGACGCGAGCTTCTCGATCAGGGCGAGGAAAAAACCGTCCGCCGCACCCGGAAAGCCCGGCGATGGCGGCGTCTCGTCATTGTCGGGCAGCGGCAGGAGCTGCCCGGGGGAAGCCGGGCGGTCGGCAAGGGCGGCATCGCCCGCTCGTTGCAAAAAAGCGTCGATCTGCTCCGAACCTTCGAGCCTGAACACGGAACACGTCACGTACAGGAGGCGCCCGCCCGGGGCGAGCAGCGGCCAGAGGGCGTCGAGCAGCCGCGCCTGGGTCGCCGCGAGGGCCGGCAGGTCGCTCGGCCGGCGCAGCCAGCGGACGTCGGGGTGGCGGCGCACGATCCCCGAGGCGCTGCACGGCGCGTCGAGCAGGATCGCGTCGAACGGTCGGCCGTCCCACCAGCGCGCCGGCGTCGCCGCATCGGCGGCGCGGGTCTCGGCGTGCAAGGCGAGGCGGGCGAGGGTCGCGTCGACGCGGGCCAGCCGCGCGGGATCGCGATCGATCGCGAGCAGATCGAGGTCCGCGAGCTCGAGCAGGTGCGCGGTCTTGCCGCCGGGCGCAGCGCACGCGTCGAGGATCCGCGCCCCGGCGGCGAGCGGTCGAGCCAGCAGCAGCGGCGCCGCGCGTTGCGCGTTCGCGTCCTGGACCGAGACGAGTCCCTCGGCGAAGCCCGGCAGCTGGGTCACGGGCACCGGGCGCGCGAGCGAGATCGCCGCGCCGCCG
The DNA here is from genome assembly GCA_035456045.1 of Caldimonas sp. Taxonomy (GTDB): domain Bacteria; phylum Pseudomonadota; class Gammaproteobacteria; order Burkholderiales; family Burkholderiaceae_C; genus Schlegelella_A. The sequence goes on along the minus strand of DATIDZ010000428.1, from coordinate 1,475 downwards.
AGGGACGTGGCCTCGATGCCGTTCACGGCGAGCGTCTCGAGGTACGCCGCCGGCGTCGTCCGCCGCACGTTGACGCGCAAGGTCATCGGCGGGTGGACGTTGTCGGCTTCAGCGATCGCCTGCCAGCGGTCGGGCCAGTCGGCCCGGAGGCGGTCGAGCCACCAGGCCGGATGGTTGAACCGGGCCAGCGGGTCCGCCAGCGCGGCGACGACGAGGGACTCGCGCTCGCGACCGAAGCGGCGCAGCACCGCGTTGACGAAGCCGGCGCTGCGCGGCGAGCGCCGCGTCGTCGCGGCCACGGCCTGGTCGACGAGCGTGTGCTCGGCGTAAGGCGGATGGCCGGGCGGCCAGAGCAGCGCGAGCGCGACCAGCAGGAGCGAATCGACCTCGGCCGGCGGCGCCTTCGGCGCGAGCCGGCGCCGCACGACCTCAGCGGCACCGAGCCAGCGCAAGGCATGGAACGCGAGCGCCTGCGTGCCCGGCCGTGCCGCGGCGGGACAGCGTGCGAGCGCGTCGTTGAGCGATTGCCCCGCTCGCACCGCGCCGACAGCGTCCGCGGCATGACCGATCAGCCGCGCCAGCGGCAGCGCGGCGGTCGAAGCGGGTGCGGTCACCGGTCGAGTCTAGGACGTGTCGGCGTCGGCCGGGCGCAGGGTCGGGGAAGCGCGAAGGGAGGGACCGACTGCGGTACGCTCCCGTCCCCGACATCCGCGAGCCCCTCATGGCCGGTGAGAAACCCACCCCGATCTTTCGCAGCGATCCCGACCTGGCCCGCCTGCCGGCGTCGGACCGGATCCGCTATCGCCTGGTCGGCGCGGACTGCCGCTACCACGCCAACGACAACATCGCCGACTTCATCGAGGACGGCGAGCTCGACGAGCTGCGCGCCGAGGTCGAGGCGCAGATGCAGGGCGTGCTGCGCGCGCTGGTGATCGACACCGAGAGCGACCACAACACCAACGACACGGCCAAGCGGGTCGCCAAGATGTTCCTGACCGAGGTGTTCAAGGGACGCTACACCCCGGCCCCCTCGGTGACCGAGTTCCCGAACGTCTCGCGCCTCAACGAGCTGATGATCGTCGGCCCCGTCACCGTGCGAAGCGCGTGCTCGCATCACCTCTGCCCGATCCTCGGCAAGGTCTGGATCGGCCTCCTGCCGAACGAGCACTCGAACCTGATCGGCCTGTCGAAGTACGTCCGCATCTGCGAATGGATCATGAGCCGGCCGCAGATCCAGGAAGAGGCGGTCACCATGCTCGCCAACGAGCTGCAGGAACGCGTCAAGCCCGACGGCCTGGCGATCGTCATGGAGGCCGATCACTTCTGCATGCACTGGCGAGGCGTCAAGGACGACAACGCGATGATGACCAACAGCGTCATGCGCGGCGCGTTCCTCAAGGACGCCAACCTGCGCCGGGAATTCCTGTCGCTGCTCGCCAAGAAGGTCTAGGAGGCAGCGATGCTGGTCCGACTCA
>DATIDZ010000427.1:0-2497 GCA_035456045.1 Caldimonas sp. | reverse complement strand
CGAGAACCTGCGCCTGAACCAGCTCGCGCCGATGAAGTACCTGCACGGCGACTGGGAGGCCGCGGGCGACGACGCCGCGCCGGCGCCGGCGCCGGGCGGCTTCGACCTCATCGTCGGCAGCGACCTGCTGTACGAGCGGGACGCGAGCGGGGCGCTGGCGGGATTCGTCAGTCGTCATGCCAAGGCATCGTGCGAGGTGTGGATCGTCGACCCCGACCGTAGCAATCGGCCGGCCTTCAACCGGCGAATGGCCGCCGACGGCTTCACCCGTCACGAGGAGCGGCTCGACGTCGCCGCCACGGCGGGCGCCGACGCCTACAAGGGTCGGCTGCTCGTCTATCGCCGTAAACTCGCCCCGCATTGACGACGGCGCTCGCCGCGTCGCCTCCCTTCGATCGACCGCTGCCGTGTCACAACTTCCCGACCTGCTCGAGAGCAATCGCCGCTGGGCCAGCAAGATGGAAGCGGCCCGGCCGGGCTTCTTCACCGGCCTGCTGCAGCAGCAGGCGCCAAAGTACATGTGGATCGGCTGCGCCGACAGCCGCGTCCCCGCCAACGAGCTGGTCGACCTCGACCCGGGCGAGCTCTTCGTCCACCGCAACGTCGCCAACGTCGTCGTTCACTCGGACCTGAATTGCCTCTCGGTGATCCAGTTCGCGACCGACGTGATCAAGGTGCGTCACATCATCGTCGTCGGCCATTCGCAGTGCGGCGGGGTCATGGCCGCGCTCGAGGATCGGCGGGTCGGCCTCGCCGACAACTGGCTGCGCCACGTGCAGGACGTTCGAAACCGCCATGCAGCCTGGCTCGAGACCGTGCCGCCCGCGGAGCGCGTCGACGCGCTGTGCGAGCTCAACGTCGTCGAGCAGGCGCTCAACGTCTGCCAGACGACGGTCGTGCAGGAGGCCTGGCAGCGCGGCCAGGAGATCTTCGTCCACGGCTGGGTCTACCGTCTGCACAACGGCCTGCTCAAGGACCTGACGATGACCGTCAGCCGTCTCGACGACGCCGCCGTCGCCTACGAGCGCGCCCTGGCGCTCGTGCGCTCGCGCTATCCGTCGAGCGGCGCGTAGCTTTCCGGCGCGCTCGCCGACGGCGCCGGCGATCGACGTGCGCTAGGCGCCGAGGTAGCGATGCCAGAGCGCGCGATCGGCGTCGAGCTCGGCGGAGCTGCCGCGCCACACGACGCGCCCTTTCTCGACGATCACGTGGCGGTCGCCGATCGCGACCAGCCGCTGCACGTACTTGTCGATCACGATCATCGCCAGGCCGGCGTCGCGCAACTGGCGCAGGGCGCGCCAGATCTCCTCGCGAACGAGCGGTGCCAGCCCTTCGCTCGCTTCGTCGAGGATCAGCAGGAGCGGATTGGTCACGAGGGCGCGGCCGATCGCCAGCATCTGCTGCTCGCCGCCCGAGAGCTGGTTGCCGCCGTGCGAGCGGCGCGCGGCCAGCGCCGGGAACAGGTCGAGCACTCGCGCCGGCGTCCAGTCGGTCGCGCCGCCGGGCGATGGGCGCCGGAACGCGTCGAGGTGCTCGTCGACGCTGAGATTGGGAAAGACCTGGCGGCCCTCCGGAACCAGGCCGACGCCGGCGCGCGCGATCCGGTTCGGCGCCCAGCGCGAGATGTCGCGACCGGCCAGCGCGATCGTTCCCGCACGCGGCCGCAGCAACCCCATGATGGTTCGCACCAGCGTGGTCTTGCCCATGCCGTTGCGGCCGAGCACGCCGACGATCTCGCCCGGCGCGACGGCGAGGTCGATGCCGAACAGCACCTCGGCGGCGCCGTAGCCGGCATGGACGCCGCGAACGTCGAGCAGGGCGGCCGTCATGCCGCGCCGGCGTCGTCGCCGAGATAGGCCGCGATCACCGCCGGATCGCTGCGCACCGCGGCCGGCGTGCCGCTGGCGACGACGCGTCCGCCGACCAGGACGGAGACGCGGTCGGCGAGGCGGAAGACGGCATCGACGTCGTGCTCGATCAGGAGCACGGCGCTGTGCTGCCGCACGACGCCGATCAGCGCTTCCATGCGCGCCGACTCCTCGCTGCCCATGCCGGCCATCGGCTCGTCGAGAAGCATGAGGCGCGGTCGGCTCGCCAGCGTCATGCCGACCTCGAGCGCGCGCCGCTCGCCGTGCGAGAGCTCGTCGATCGGATGCATTTCCTTGGCGCCGAGGCCGAGCGTGTCGAGCAGGGCGCGGGCGCGCCCGAGGAGCGCGGTGTCGCGTCGCGCCGGACGCCACGCGTCGACGCTGCCGCCGCTCACGGCCTGGATCGCGAGGGCGATGTTGTCGATCACGCTGGCGCTGCGGAACAGCCGCGTGATCTGGAACGAGCGCGCGAGGCCGTGGCGCGCGCGTCGATGCGGGGGCCAGCGGGTGATGTCGGCGCCAGCGAAGACGATGCTGCCGCGATCGCTCGCCAGCTGACCGCCGAGCTGCGCGACGAGCGTCGTCTTGCCGGCGCCGTTGGGACCGATCAGCGCGTGCACCTCGCCCTC
>DATIDZ010000426.1:0-4926 GCA_035456045.1 Caldimonas sp. | reverse complement strand
GACGCGATCGCCAGCATGTCGGCCGCCGTGCTCGCCTACCGCCGCCTCGACGCCGTTCGCGATCGCCTGCTCGCCTGGCTCGCGGCGCGTGCCGCCGCGGATCGGGCGCGCCGATGAAGACGACGCCGATCGTCCCCGCGCGGATCGCCATCGACGACGACGGCACGCCGCGATCGGTCGATTACGGCGACGTCTACCACCCGCGCACCGGCGCGCTCGCCCAGGCGCGGCACGTCTTCCTCGACGGCGAGGCGCTGGCCGCGCGCTGGCGCGGCAGGGATCGCTTCGTCGTGCTCGAGACCGGGTTCGGCCTCGGCAACAACTTTCTCGCCACGTGGTCGGCCTGGCGCACCGATCCGGATCGCTGCCGGCGCCTTCACTTCCTCTCGATCGAGGCGTCACCGCCCACGCTCGCGACGTTCGCCGCGCTCGAGCGCGAGGCCTCGCTCGCGCCGCTCGCCGCCGAGTTGACGCGGCAGTGGCCGCCGCTGACCTGCAACCTGCACCGCATCGTCGTCGACGACGGTCGCGTCGAGCTGCTGGTCGCGTTCGGGCCGGTCGATGCGTGGCTGCCGCAACTCGTCGCCGAGGTCGACGCGTTCTTCCTCGATGGCTTCGCGCCCGCGCGCAACCCGGCGATGTGGGACGCGCGCCTGTTCAAGGCGATGGCGCGCCTCGCCGCGCCGGGAGCGACGGCCGCGAGCTGGACGGCGGCGCGCGCCGTCCGCGACGGGCTGCGCAGCGCCGGCTTCGTCGTCGACAAGGCGCCGGGCAGCGGCGGCAAGCGCGACATCACGCGCGGCCGGTTCGCGCCGCAGTTCTCGCCGCGACCGTCGCCACGACGCCCGTCGGCGTCGACCGCGCCATCGTCGCCGCGCACGGAAAGAGACGCACCGACGTCCTCGCCGACAGGGACCCAGGCGACCTCGCAGCCGGTCATCATCGTCGGCGCCGGGCTGGCCGGCTGCGCGCTGGCCTGCGCCCTCGCCGACCGAGGTGTTCGGTCGCTCGTGATCGAACGTCGCGTCACCATCGCCGACGAAGGCTCGGGCAACGCCGCCGGTATCTTCCACGGCGTCGTCCATCGCGGCGACGGATGGCACGCACGGTTCCACCGCGCCGCGGCGCTGGCCGCCCGCGCCGCGGTCCGTCGTGCGATCGATCGGCACGACGTTCACGGCAGCACCGCGGGGCTGCTGCGCGTCGAGACCGCGCAAGGCGTGGTCGAGATGCAGGCGGTCATCGATGCCCAGGGGCTGCCGCGCGAGTACGTCGAGGCGCTCGGTCCCGAGGCCGCGAGCCGCCTCGCCGGCACACGCCTGTCGTCGCCCGCCTGGCATTTCCCGGCAGGAGGCTGGGTCGATCCTCGCGGCCTGGCGCGGTCCTTCCTTCTCGACGCGGCCCCGAACGTCGAATTGCGCCTGGGCTGCGGGGCGTCGTCGCTGCACCGTCGGGACGCCGGCTGGTCGCTTCACGACGACTCCGGCGAGACGATCGCCTCGGCGCCCGTGGTCGTGCTCTGCACCGGCGACGGTGCCCTCCGCGGCACGACGCCGTGGCCGATCCGGCGCCAGCGTGGCCAGCTCAGCGTGGCGGCCGCGGGCGATCTCGCGCCCGTCGCGCTGCCGCGGCTGCCGATCGCCGGCGCCGGCTATGTCGTTCCGGCGCTCGACGGCAGCGTCTGGTTCGGCGCTAGCTCGGCCTGGGACGACGACGACGTGTCGCTTCGCCAGGAGGAACAGCGGCTCAACCTCGACCGCCTCGTCGCCATGCTGGACCTGCCCGCGCCGCCGCCGCTCGATCGGCTCGGCGGCCGGGAGGGATTCCGCTGGTCGAGCGACGACCGCCTGCCGATCATCGGCGCCGTGCCGGGGGTCGTCGCGGCCGGCATGGCTGAAGGCTACGTCGCGCCGCGATCGACCCGCTTGGACCAGCCGCGCTTCATCGCGCGGGCGCCGGGACTCTTCGTGTGTGGTGCGCTCGGCTCGCGCGGGATCGCGTCGGCGGCGCTGGGCGCTGAGGTTCTGGCGGCGTCCATCACCGGGGCGCCGCTGCCGGCCGAGGCCGATCTGCTCGATGCGATCGACCCGGCGCGCTTCCTGGCTCGGCGCTTTCGCCGCGACGAGGCGGCGCGTCAAGGCGCCGCCGCCAGCCGGGTTCAGCCTCCGGTGGGGCCCATCGCCGGGTCGGCCGGGACCTGACCGGGCTCGGCGCTGCCGTCGGCCGCCGCTTCGCCGTCGCCGGCGGTGCCGAGCTTGCGCCCAGCCTTGTCCTTTTCCTTCTGTTCCTTCTTCTTCTTCTTCGCGAGCTCGCGTTGCCGCTTTTCAAATGAATAGTTGGGTTTGGCCACGGGCCGTCCTTCCTGTGAGCTGCACGAGGCGTGCAAGGGTCCGGAGGTTACGCGGTTTTCGCGTCCGGGCCTTTTGCGCTGGTGTCAGAACGTCAAGGTGCGCACACCCTCGGCCGTGCCGAGCAGACAGACGGTCGCCCGGCGGCGCGCGAAGATGCCGACGCAGACGACGCCCGGCCATTGGTTGATCTCGGTCTCGAGGGCGACCGGATCGGCGATCGCCAGGCCATGGACGTCGAGGATCACGCCGCCGTTGTCGGTGACGACGCCGTCGCGGCGCTGGGCGCGGCCGCCGATCGCCGCGAACCGCCGCGTCACCTGGGCGGCGGCCATCGGGATGACCTCGACCGGCAGCGGGAAGCGGCCGAGCCGGGAGACGAGCTTGGAGCCGTCGGCGATGCAGACGAAGCGGTCGGCCAAGTCGGCGACGATTTTCTCGCGCGTCAGCGCGGCGCCGCCGCCCTTGATCATGCAGCCGGCGCCGTCGATCTCGTCGGCGCCGTCGACGCAGACGGGGAGCGATTCGACGTCGCCGGCGTCGACGACGGCGATGCCGTGCGAGACCAGCCGCGCGGTGCTTGCGGCGCTGCTCGACACCGCGCCGGCGATTCGCCGCTCGCCGTCCAACCGGGAGAGCGCGTCGATGAAGAGGTTGACGGTCGACCCCGAGCCGACCCCGATCACGGTCCCCGGCGGCACGTAGGCGAGTGCCGCCTCGGCGACCAGGCGCTTGAGCTCCTCCTGAGTCACTTCGGAATCCGCCCGACCATCTGCTCGGGCACGATCCAGGCGTCGAACTGCTCGGCGCTGACCCAGCCCGACGCCAGTGCGGCCTCGCGCAACGTGCTGCCGCTCTGATGCGCAGCCTTCGCGATCTTGGCCGCCTTGTCGTAGCCGATGTGCGGATTGAGCGCGGTCACCAGCATCAACGAGCGCTGCACCAGCTCGCGGATGCGTGCCCGGTCGGGCTCGATGCCCCGGGCGCAGTGCTCGTCGAAGCTCCGCGCGCCGTCGCCGAGCAGCCGAGCGCTCTGCAGGAAGTTGTGCGCGATCAGCGGCTTGTAGACGTTGAGCTCGAAGTTGCCCGACGCGCCGCCGATGTTGACGGCGACGTCATTGCCGAGCACCTGCGCCGACAGCATCGTCAGCGCCTCGCACTGCGTCGGATTGACCTTGCCCGGCATGATCGAGCTGCCCGGCTCGTTCTCCGGGATGCGGATCTCGCCGAGACCCGAGCGCGGCCCCGACGCGAGCCAGCGCACGTCGTTGGCGATCTTCATGAACGATGCCGCGAGCGTCTTCAGGGCGCCGTGCGCGAAGACGATCGCATCGTGCGCGGCCAGCGCCTCGAACTTGTTCGGCGCGCTCACGAACGGCAGGTCGAGCCGCGCCGAGAGCTCGGCAGCGACCCGCGCGCCGAACTCGGGCGGCGCGTTCAGCCCGGTGCCGACCGCCGTGCCGCCGAGGGCGAGCTCGCACAGATGCGGCAACGCATCGCGGACGTGCGCGATGCCGTGATCGAGCTGGGCGACCCAGCCCGAGATCTCCTGGCCGAGCGTGAGCGGCGTCGCATCCTGAAGATGGGTGCGGCCGATCTTGACGATCGACGCGAACTCGCCGGCCTTCTTCGCCAGCGTCTCGCGCAACGCGGCGACCGAGGGCAGCACGCGGCGGACCAGCGACTCGACCGCCGCGACGCTCATCGCCGTCGGATAGACGTCGTTCGACGACTGGCTGCGGTTCACGTCGTCGTTGGGATGGACGAGCCGGCCCTCGCCGACGGGACCGCCGAGCAGCTGCGAGGCGCGGTTGGCGAGCACCTCGTTCATGTTCATGTTGGACTGCGTGCCCGAGCCGGTCTGCCAGACGGAGAGCGGGAACTGGTCGTCGTGCCGTCCGGCGAGGACCTCGTCCGCGGCGGCGACGATGGCGTCGGCCTTGTCTGCCGCGAGCGTGCCGAGCTCGCGGTTGACGACGGCCGCGCTGCGCTTGACCCAGGCGAGCGCGCGGATGAGCTCGGCGGGCATCTTCTCGGTCGAGATGTCGAAGTGGTGAAGCGACCTCTCGGTCTGCGCGCCCCACAGCCGATCGGCGGCGACGGCGATGTCGCCGAACGTGTCCTTCTCGATGCGTTGATCGGCCATGGCGGAACTCCCGCTTCGAAGTATGCACGTCGATGCCAGAATCGGCGCCGTTCATGGCGCTCATTCCCTTCCCGCTGGCCCGACCTTTTCTCTTCGGGCTCGACCCGGAGCACGCGCATGACCTGACCCTCGGGGCGCTGGCGGCGATTCAGCGCACGCCGCTCCTCGCGCTCATCGAGCAGTGCCGCGTCCACGACCCGGTGTCGATCGCCGGCCTGACCTTTCCCAACCGGATCGGCCTGGCCGCGGGTCTCGACAAGAACGGCCGCTGCATCGACGCGTTCGGCGCGATGGGCTTCGGCTTCGTCGAGGTCGGCACGGTGACGCCGCTCGCGCAGCCGGGCAATCCGAAGCCGCGCGTCTTCCGTCTCCCCGAAGCCGGCGCGCTCATCAACCGCCTCGGCTTCAACAACGACGGCCTCGCCGCCTTCA
>DATIDZ010000425.1:0-8953 GCA_035456045.1 Caldimonas sp. | reverse complement strand
ATCCCCTATCTCCGGATCGATCCGCTGAAGGTCGATGTCGGTCGCGTCGCGGACGTGATGTCGATCGGCTACGCCGAGCGCCGTCACGCGCTGCCCCTGCAGGTCGGCGCGGCCGAGGTGACGATCGCCACCTGCGATCCGCTCGACACCGCCTGGGTCGCCGACATCGAGGCGCATACGCGCAAGGCGGTCCGGCTGGTGCTGGCGAGCCCGCTCGAGATTTCGCGTTACACGACCGAGTTCTACACGCTTTCGCGCTCGGTGCGGGCCGCGGTCAAGACGGGCGAGATGTCGGCCATTGCCAACTTCGAGCAGCTGGTCGAGCTCGGCAAGACCAACAAGCAACTCGACGCCAACGATTCGGGCGTGATCCAGGTCGTCGACTGGCTCTGGCAGTACGCCTTCGACCAGCGCGCCTCCGACATCCACCTCGAGCCGCGGCGCGAACGCAGCGTGATCCGCTTTCGCATCGACGGCGTCATGCACACCGTCTACCAGCTGCCGCCCGGCGTGATGAGCGCGATGGTCGCGCGCGTCAAGCTGCTTGGCCGGATGGACGTGATCGAGCGGCGCCGCCCGCTCGACGGCCGCATCAAGGTCAGGAACCCGGCCGGCGACGAGGTCGAGATGCGGCTGTCGACGCTGCCGACGGCGTTCGGCGAGAAGATGGTGATGCGGATCTTCGATCCCGACACCACCGTCAAGACGCTCGAGAGCCTCGGCTTCGGCAGCCACGACGGCAGGCGCTGGGAGGAGCTCGTCGCGCGGCCGCACGGCATCATCCTCGTCACCGGCCCGACCGGCTCGGGCAAGACGACGACGCTCTACTCGACCTTGCGGCGCCTCGCCACCGACGAGGTCAACGTCTGCACGATCGAGGACCCGATCGAGATGATCCAGCCGGCGTTCAACCAGACGCAGGTGCAGCAGGGCATCGACCTCGGCTTCACCGAGGGACTGCGCGCGCTGATGCGCCAGGACCCCGACATCATCATGGTCGGCGAGATCCGCGACCTGCCGACCGCCGACATGGCGATCCAGGCGTCGCTCACCGGCCACCTCGTGTTCTCGACGCTGCACACCAACGATTCGGCGTCGGCGATCACGCGCCTCAACGACCTCGGCGTCGCGCCCTACCTGATCGGCTCGACGCTGATCGGCGTGCTCGCGCAGCGCCTGGTGCGAACGCTCTGCCCGGCCTGCAAGGTGCCCGATCCGGACGTGACGCGCGACACGCTGCACGAGGTCGTCAAGCCCTGGCGGCTGAACGGCGGCGTGCGCCCGTACAAGGCGGTCGGCTGCCTCGAATGCCGGATGACGGGGTTCCGCGGCCGTGCCGGCCTGTTCGAGCTGCTGACCGTGAGCGACGCGGCGCGCGGCACGATCCAGCCGGTCTGCGACGAAGGGAAGCTTCGCCAGCAAGCGCTCCAGGACGGCCTCCGGCCGCTGCGCCTGGCCGGCGCGATGAAGGTCGCCGAGGGCGTGACCACGCTCGACGAGGTCCTGCGCGCGACACCCGCCTGGGAGTAGCGCGCGTGCACCGGGCCTGCTCGGTGTAAACCAGACATGGCCCACCGGGGCTGCTGCCTAGAATCGCCCCTTCAACGCAGGGGAGCGAGGCTTCGTGAAGATCAAGAGTGAGCGCGACTTCTGGTCGGGCCTGATGTTCATCGCGGTCGGCGTGATCTTCGCGATCGGCGCCACCAACTACAGCATGGGCCCGGCGTGCCCGGCCAACGACCCGTGCGCCGCCAACCTCTGGGCGCGCATGTCGCAGCTGTCGGCCCATCCGGGCGCGGGCTATTTCCCGCTCGGCCTGTCGATCCTGCTCGCGATCCTCGGCGCCTTCGTGCTGTTCAAGTCGCTGACGATCGAGAGCGAAGGCGGCGACCCGGTCGGCGCGTTCGCGTGGCGGCCGCTGATCATCATCGTCGCGGCGATCGCCGTCTTCGGCATCATGCTCGAGCCGATCGGCCTGGCGCTGACGGTCCCGGTGCTGATCGTCATCACCAGCCTGGCCGGCGACGAGTTCCACTGGAAGGGCGTGTCGATCAACGCGATCGTCCTGACGTTCTTCTCGTGGCTCATCTTCGTCTACGGGCTGAAGCTCACGATCCCGGTCTGGCCCCGCTTCCTCGGCTAGGCCGACGCGCCGCCCGCATCGGACCCACAAGAAAAGCGGCCCTCCATGGATCTCCTCCACAACCTCGGCATCGGCTTCGGCGTCGCGTTCACCGTCCAGAACCTGCTCTACGGGTTCTTCGGCTGCCTGCTCGGCACCCTGATCGGCGTGCTGCCCGGCATCGGCCCGGTGGCGACGATCGCGATGCTGCTGCCCTCGACCTACGCGCTCGACGCGACGCCGGCGCTGATCATGCTCGCCGGCATCTACTACGGCGCCCAGTACGGCGGCTCGACGACCGCGATCCTGATCAACGTCCCCGGCGAGTCGTCGTCGGTCGTCACCGCGATCGACGGCTACCAGATGGCGCGCCAGGGCCGCGCCGGCGCGGCCCTCGCGGTGGCGGCGCTCGGCTCGTTCTTCGCCGGCTGCGTCGGCACGGTCATCATCGCCGCCTTCGCGCCGCCGCTCACCGAGCTCGCGTTCAAGTTCGGCCCGGCCGAGTACTTCTCGCTGATGGTGCTGGGCCTCATCGGCGCGGTCGTCCTCGCCTCGGGGTCGCTGCTGAAGGCGATCGCGATGATCATCCTCGGTCTGCTGCTGGCGCAGATCAACACCGACGTCATCTCCGGAACGGCGCGCTACAGCTTCGACATCCCGCAGCTCACCGACGGCATCGGCTTCGTCGTCATCGCGATGGGGGTGTTCGGCTTCGGCGAGATCATCTCCAACCTCGGCCAGCCGGCGGAGCACCGCGAGGTCTTCACCAAGGAAGTGAAGGGCCTGTGGCCGACCATGCGCGACTTCCACGAGGCGTGGCCCTCGGTCCTGCGCGGCACCGCGCTGGGTTCGCTCCTCGGCGTCCTGCCCGGCGGCGGCGCGCTGCTCGCCTCGTTCGCGTCGTACACCGTCGAGAAGAAGATGGTGCGCAATCCGCGCATTCCGTTCGGCAAGGGCGCGATCCAGGGGGTCGCCGGTCCGGAGTCGGCCAACAACGCCGGCGCCCAGACCTCGTTCATCCCGATGCTCACCCTCGGCATCCCGCCCAACGCGGTGATGGCGCTGATGGTCGGCGCGATGACGATCAAGGGCATCCAGCCCGGGCCGCAGGTGATGACCTCGAACCCGCAGCTGTTCTGGGGCCTGATCGCGTCGATGTGGGTCGGCAACGCGATGCTCGTGATCCTCAACCTGCCGCTGATCGGCATGTGGATCAAGCTGCTGACCGTGCCGTATCGCTTCCTCTTCCCGGCGATCACGCTGTTCTGCTGCATCGGCGTCTACTCGCTCAGCAACAGCACCTTCGACGTCTACCTGACGGCCATCTTCGCCTTCGTCGGCTACGTGTTCTACAAGCTGAGCGTCGAGCCGGCGCCGCTCCTGCTCGGCTTCATCCTCGGGCCGATGATGGAAGAGAACCTGCGCCGCGCGCTGCTGCTCTCGCGCGGCGACTGGACCACCTTCGTGACGCGGCCGCTGTCGTCGGGGCTGCTCATCGCCTCGGTGCTGCTGATCGTCATCGTCACGCTGCCGGCGATCCGGCAGAAGCGCGAGGTCGCGTTCTCGGAGGACTGAGCGCGCCCTCGGCGCACCGACGCCGAAAGGGTCGCGTGCCGCCCGGCACAATGGGCGGATGAACTTCGACTGGAAGACGGCGTACCCGTCGACGCGCGTGCCGGTCTTCGCACGCAACATCGTCTCGACCTCGCATCCGCTCGCCGCGCAGGCGGGCCTGCGCATGATCCAGCAGGGCGGCAACGCCGTCGACGGCGCCATCGCCGCGGCGGCGGCGATGACCGTGCTCGAGCCGTGCAGCAACGGCCTCGGCTCCGACGCCTTCTGCATCCTCTGGGACGGCACGAAGCTGCACGGCCTGAACGCGTCGGGTCCTGCGCCTGCGGCATGGACGCCCGAGTACTTCCGCAAGAAGCACGGTGCCGACGCGACCCGCCCGCCGATGCGCGGCTGGGACTCCGTGACGGTGCCCGGCGCGGTCGCCGCCTGGGTCGCGCTCTCCGAGCGCTTCGGCACGCTGCCGTTCGCCGACCTGCTCGCGCCCGCGATCGAGATCGCCGAGCGCGGCTACGCGGTGCCGGTCATCATCCAGCAGAAGTGGGTCGCGGCGGCGCCGCTCCTCGGCAAGCTGCCCGGCTGGGCCGACGCCTTCCTTCCGCACGGCCGGCCGCCCGAGGTCGGCGAGCGCTTCGCGTTTCCGGCGGCGGCGCGCGCACTCAAGGCGATCGCTGCGACGAAGGGCGCAGCGCTCTACGGCGGCGAGATCGCCGAGGCGGCAGCCGAGCATTCGCGCGCCCACGGCGGCACCATGGCGGCGAGCGACTTCGCCGCGTTCACGCCGGAATGGGTCGAGCCGATCGCCATCGACACCTACGGCCACCGGCTGCACGAGATCCCGCCCAACGGGCAGGGCATCGCCGCGCTGGTGGCGCTCGGCATCCTGCGCCACTTCGACATCGAGTCGCTGCCGATCGACGGCGCCGAGTCGCAGCACCTGCAGATCGAGGCGATGAAGCTCGCCTTCGCCGATGTCTACGCGCACGTCTCCGACGCGCGCAGCATGCGCTGCACGCCCGAGGAGATGCTCGACGACGCGTACCTCGCCGGCCGCGCGCGCCTCATCGACGCGAAGCGCGCCCAGGTCTTCGGCGCCGGCAACCCGGCCAAGGGCGGCACGATCTACCTCAGCGCCGCCGACGAGCGCGGCATGATGGTGAGCTTCATCCAGAGCAACTACATGGGCTTCGGCTCGGGCGTGGTCGTGCCGGGATGGGGCGTCTCGATGCAGAACCGCGGTCACGGCTTCGTCCTCGACCCGGCGAGCCCGAACTGCGTGGCGCCGGGGCGGCGCCCGTTCCACACGATCATCCCGGCCTTCCTCACCAAGGACGGCGCGCCGCAGATGAGCTTCGGCATCATGGGCGGCAACATGCAGCCGCAGGCGCACCTGCAGACGATCGTCCGCCTGCTCGCGCACCGCCAGCAGCCGCAGGCGGCGTGCGACGCGCCGCGCTGGCGCGTCAACACCGGCAAGCTCATCAACGTCGAGGCGACGATGGCGCCCGCGACCGTCGCCGGCCTGCTCGAGCGCGGCCACCAGGTCGAGGTGATCCAGGACAGCTACCAGGACTTCGGCGCCGGCCAGTTCATCTGGCGCCTCGGCGATCCGGCGGTCGAAGGCTACGTCGCGGCGAGCGACCCGCGCCGCGACGGCCTGGCCGCCGGCTTCTGATCCGGCGCTCGCACTGTCGCCGCAACAGCGAGCAGCACCGCGATGACGGGCGAGTCGATCGCCTCGACGGGTCCCGCCGTTGCGGCGCCGACGCCGACGACGGCGCGCGCCGCGCTGTGGCCCGGGCTCGCGCTGGCGATGGCGGGCTCGATCGCGTTCTCGGGCAAGGCGATCATCGTCAAGCTCGCCTACCGCTACGGCGTCGACGCGGTCACGCTGATCATGTACCGCATGCTGTTCGCGCTGCCGCTCTTCGCCGCGCTGGCGTGGTGGGCGGGGCGCGGCAAGGGCGCGTTGACGCGGCGCGACTGGCTCGTCTGCACCGGCCTCGGCTTTTCCGGCTACTACCTGTCGAGCTTCCTCGACTTCGCCGGCCTGGCCTACATCACGGCGAGCCTCGAGCGCCTCATCCTCTACCTCAACCCGACGCTCGTCCTCGCGTTCGGCGCGATCGCCTACAAGCGGCGCGTTCGCGCGCGCCAGCTCATCGCGCTCGCGGTCAGCTACTGCGGCGTGCTGCTCGTCTTCGGCCACGAGGTCTCGCTGCAGGGAACGAATGCCGCGCTCGGCAGCGCGCTCGTCTTCGCCAGCGCCATCAGCTATGCGATGTACCTCGTGCTGAGCGGCGAGGAGGTGAAGCGGATCGGCGCGTTGCGGCTCACCGGCCTGGCGACGAGCATCGCCTGCCTGTTCTGCATCGCCCAGTTCGCCGTCCTCCGGCCGATGTCGGCGCTCGCCGTCGCGCCCGAGGTCGTCTGGCTCTCGGTCCTCAACGCGACGCTGTGCACGTTCGCCCCGGTGCTGATGGTGATGATGGCGATCGAGCGCGTCGGCGCCGCCGTCGCCGCGCAGACGGGCATGATCGGGCCGCTGTCTACGATCGTCATGGGGATCCTGATCCTCGGCGAGCCGTTCACCGCCTGGGTCGTCGCCGGCACGGCCCTGGTGCTCACCGGAATCTGGTTGCTGGCCAAGTGGAGATGAGTCGATGGATCTCGGAATCGAAGGCAAGTGGGCGCTCGTCTGTGCGGCGAGCAAGGGTCTGGGCAAGGGCTGCGCGACCGCGCTCGCGAAGGAGGGCGTCAACGTCGTGATCACCGCGCGCGGTGCCGACGTGCTCGAGGCGACGGCACGCGAGCTGCGCGCGCTCGGTCGCGGCGAGGTTCGCACCGTCGCCGGCGACATCACGACCGAGGCCGGCCGCGCCGCCGCGCTCGCCGCGTGCCCGCAGGTCGACATCCTCGTCAACAACGCGGGCGGGCCGCCGCCGGGGGACTTTCGCGAATGGGATCGCGACGCCTGGCTGAAGGCGCTCGACGCCAACATGCTGACGCCGATCGAGCTCATCAAGGCGACCGTCGACAAGATGGCCGAGCGCGGCTTCGGCCGCGTCGTCAACATCACCTCGGGGTCGGTGAAGGCGCCGATCGACGTGCTGGGCCTGTCGAACGGCGCGCGCAGCGGCCTCACCGGCTTCGTCGCCGGCGTCGCCCGGACGAGCCTCGCCGAGCGCGGCGTGACGGTGAACGGCCTCCTGCCCGGCTGGTTCGACACCGACCGCGTTCGCACGACCGCGGCCGCCGCCAGCAAGCGCGCCGGCACGACGGCCGAGGCGTTCATCGAGGCGCGCAAGAAGGCCGTGCCCGCGCGCCGGCTCGGCACGATCGAGGAGTTCGGCGCGGCCTGCGCGTTCCTCTGCAGCGTGCACGCCGGCTACATCACCGGCCAGAACCTGCTCATGGACGGCGGCGCCTACCCCGGCACGTTCTAGCGCCGGGGCGATCGGGCGTTCACGCCGACGGCATGTCGGCGCCGCAGTTCCAGCACTGCTCGAACGGCCCGTCGACGCGCTCGTGGCAGGCGCGGCAGACCCAGTGCCGATGCACAGGGTGGCGCAGCTCGTGGAGCAGCGTGCGCGCGCGCTCGAGCTGGTCGTCCTCCGAGATCCAGACCTCCGGCAGCGCCTGGTCGGGCGGCAGCTCGCCGGCGATGCTGCTCGCGTACATGCGCTGGACGGTCGCGGCGACGCCGGCGCTCGTGAGCAGGTCCGCCCACAAGGTCGCAATGGCCAGGTTCGGCGCGCGCGTGAGTCGTTTCATCGGCTCTGGCACGATAGCGCACCGCCACCCGACACCGAGAGTAGCCATGACCCACACCAGCACGAGCCCGACGATCCGCATCGAGAAAGCCGGCGGCCCCGAAGAGATGAAGCTCGTCGACCTCCCGGTCGGCGAACCCGGCGCGGGCGAGGTCCGCATCCGCCAGCACGCCTCGGGCCTCAACTACATCGACGTCTACCAGCGCTCGGGCGTCTACGCGATGCCGATGCCGCTCAGCATGGGCAACGAGGGCGCGGGCGTCATCGAGGCGGTCGGCGCCGGCGTGACGCACCTGAAGGAGGGCGACCGTGCCGCGTACTGCAGCGGGCCGCCGGGAAGCTATTCGGTCGCTCGCGTCATGCCGGCGAAGACGGTCGTCAAGCTGCCCGACGCGATCTCGTTCGAGACCGGCGCCGCGATGATGCTCAAGGGCCTGACGACGCAGTACCTGCTCAAGCGCGTGCGCGCGCAGGAAGCGCTCGAGCCGGGCGACTTCATTCTCTGGCATGCGGCGGCCGGCGGCGTCGGCCTGATCGCCTGCCAGTGGGCGAAGGCGCTCGGCCTCAGGCTCATCGGCACCGCGGGCAGCGAGGAGAAATGCGCGCTCGCGCGCGACAACGGCGCGGCCTTCACGATCAACTACCGCACCGAGGACTTCGCGGCGCGCGTCAAGGAGATCACCGGCGGCAAGGGCGTCAAGATCGTCTACGACTCGATCGGCAAGGACACCTGGGACAAGTCGCTCGACTGCCTGCGGCCGTTCGGCCTGATGGCGAGCTTCGGCAACGCCTCGGGCGTCGTGCCGCCGTTCGCACCGGTCTCGCTCGGGCCGAAGGGCTCGCTCTACGTGACGCGGCAGACGCTGATGACGCACATCGCGACGCGCGAGGCGATGCAGGCGA
Source organism: Caldimonas sp. (assembly GCA_035456045.1). GTDB lineage: Bacteria > Pseudomonadota > Gammaproteobacteria > Burkholderiales > Burkholderiaceae_C > Schlegelella_A. Next base: position 583 of record DATIDZ010000425.1, on the reverse strand, counting down.
TGGCCGACGAGCTGTTCGCGGTCGTCGCCAGCGGCCAGGTCAAGATCCACATCGGCCAGCGCTATGCCCTCGCCGACGCGGTGCAGGCCCATCGCGACCTCGAGGCGCGCAAGACGATCGGCTCGAGCATCCTGACGACCTGAGGGCACGAGTGCTGACGCTGTACGGCATCCAGGGCTCGGGCTCGGCGTCGGTCGAAGCGGCACTCGAGATCGCGGGCCTCGCCTACCGCCGCGTCGATGCCGCGTCGTGGCAACCGTCGTCCGGACTCGACGAGCTCAGGCGCGTCAACCCGATCGCGCAGATCCCGACGCTCGTCCTCGACGACGGCAGCGTGCTCACCGAGAGCGCGGCGATCCTCATCCACCTCGGCCTCGTCCAACCGGAGAGCGGCCTGCTCGCGAGCGATCCGGCGGCGCGCGCGCAGCAGATCCGCGGCCTGGTCTACATCGCGGCCAACTGCTACGCCGGCATCGGCATCCTCGACTATCCCGAGCGCTGGTACCTCGACCCCGACGACGCGGCCAAGAAGGCGATGGACCAGCGCGGCCGCGCCCGCCTGCACGAGCTCTGGGAAATCTTC
>DATIDZ010000424.1:0-3126 GCA_035456045.1 Caldimonas sp. | reverse complement strand
TCGCCGGTCAAGGAGCCGGAGAAGACCAACATGGTCATCTTCCGCGAGAACTCGGAGGACATCTACGCCGGCATCGAGTTCGAGGCCGAGAGCGAGAAGGCCAAGCGCCTGATCAAGGTCCTGCAGGACGATTTCGGCGTCAAGAAGATCCGCTTCCCGGCGACTTCGGGGATCGGCATCAAGCCCGTGTCGCGCGAGGGCACCGAGCGGCTGGTCCGCAAGGCGATCCAGTACGCGATCGACCACGACAAGCCCTCGGTGACCCTGGTTCACAAGGGCAACATCATGAAGTTCACGGAAGGAGCCTTCCGCGACTGGGGCTACGCGCTCGCGCAGCGGGAATTCAAGGCGGTCGAGGTCGACGGCGGGCCCTGGTGCAAGTTCAAGAGCCCCAAGAGCGGCAAGGAGATCGTCGTCAAGGACGTCATCGCCGACGCCTTCCTTCAGCAGATCCTGCTGCGCCCGGCCGAGTACTCGGTGATCGCCACCCTGAACCTCAACGGCGACTACGTCTCCGACGCGCTCGCCGCCCAGGTCGGTGGCATCGGCATCGCGCCCGGGGCCAACATGAGCGACTCGGTCGCGATGTTCGAGGCCACCCACGGGACGGCTCCCAAGTACGCGGGCAAGGACTACGTCAATCCGGGCTCCGAGATCCTGTCGGCCGAGATGATGCTGCGCCACCTCGGCTGGCATCCGGCCGCCGACCTCATCATCAGCTCGATGGAGAAGTCGATCCTCGCCAAGAAGGTCACCTACGACTTCGCCCGCCTGCTCGAGGGAGCCACCCAGGTGTCGTGCTCCGGCTTCGGCCAGGTCATGATCGACAACATGTAGCCGTGTCGGCGTCGCGCCCGGGAGGGCGGTCGACGCCGATCAGGTGCGGCAAGCGCGACTTGCCGCACGACCCGACTCCGCCGAACAGGCAGGCTCGGGCGATGCGACCGGGGCTTGTGAAAAAAGCCCCGAGGGGCATATGCATTCGACCGAAGCGTGAGAGCGCCAACTCGATAGAATGAATTCATGCCCGCCGACAAGCCTCCTGTTCCTGTCGTCCGGCCGCGTACCGACGACGGCCAGGGAGCGGTTGTTGCCGAGCGAAAGGCGCAGAAGACCGAGCCGCCGCCGATGTTCCAGGTGATCCTGCTGAACGACGACTACACCCCGATGGAGTTCGTCGTGATGGTCCTGCAGGAGTACTTCAACCGGGATCTCGAGACGGCGACGCAGATCATGCTGAAGATCCACCACGACGGTCGCGGCGTTTGCGGCGTCTACTCGAAGGACGTCGCCGGGACCAAGGTCGAACTGGTGCTCGCCGCCGCACGGCGCGGAGGCCACCCGCTGCAATGCATTATGGAGTCCGCATGATCGCGCAAGAGCTAGAAGTCAGCCTGCACATGGCCTTCGTCGAGGCCCGGCAGCAGCGCCACGAATTCATCACCGTCGAGCACCTGCTGATGGCGCTCCTCGACAACCCGTCGGCGGCCGAAGTGCTGCGTGCCTGCTCGGCCAACCTCGACGACCTGAGGAAGAGCCTGCTCGGCTTCATCAAGGAAAACACCCCGACCGTCGGCGGCGCCGACGAGGTCGACACCCAGCCGACCCTGGGCTTCCAGCGCGTCATCCAGCGCGCGATCATGCACGTCCAGTCGACCGGCAGCGGCAAGAAGGAAGTCACCGGCGCGAACGTCCTCGTCGCGATCTTCGGCGAGAAGGATTCGCACGCCGTCTACTACCTCCACCAGCAGGGCGTGACCCGGCTCGACGTCGTCAACTTCATCGCCCACGGCATCAAGAAGAGCGACCCGCCCGAGTCGGCCAAGCCGGGCGAGGGCGGCGGCGCGAGCGCCGAGAGCGAGAAGGAAGAGTCCGACGGCAAGGGCTCGCCGCTCGACCAGTTCACGCAGAACCTCAACCAGCTCGCCCGCGACGGCAAGATCGATCCGCTGATCGGCCGCGAGCACGAGGTCGAGCGCGTCATCCAGATCCTGTGCAGGCGGCGCAAGAACAACCCGCTGCTCGTCGGCGAGGCGGGCGTCGGCAAGACCGCGATCGCCGAGGGACTGGCCTGGCGCATCACCCAGTCGGAGGTTCCCGAGGTCCTCGCCGAGTCGGTCGTCTACGCGCTCGACATGGGCGCGCTCCTCGCCGGGACCAAGTACCGCGGTGACTTCGAGCAGCGCCTGAAGGGCGTCCTCAAGAACCTCAAGGACCAGCCGAACGCGATCCTCTTCATCGACGAGATCCATACGCTCATCGGCGCCGGCGCCGCCTCGGGCGGGACGCTCGACGCCAGCAACCTGCTCAAGCCCGCGCTCAGCTCGGGCGCGATGAAGTGCATCGGTGCGACCACGTTCACCGAGTACCGCGGCATCTTCGAGAAGGACGCGGCGCTCTCGCGGCGCTTCCAGAAGGTCGACGTCGTCGAGCCGTCGATCGAGCAGACCGTCGAGATCCTGAAGGGCCTGAAGAGCCGCTTCGAGGAGCACCACAGCGTCAAGTACGCGCCGGCGGCGCTGCAGGCGGCGGCCGAGCTGTCGGCGAAGTTCATCAACGACCGGCATCTGCCCGACAAGGCGATCGACGTGATCGACGAGGCCGGCGCTGCGCAGCGGATCCTGCCGAAGAACAAGCAGAAGAAGACGATCAACCGCCTCGAGGTCGAGGAGATCGTCGCCAAGATCGCGCGCATCCCGCCCGCGTCGGTGACGAGCGACGACCGCTCGAAGCTGAAGACGCTCGACCGCGACCTGAAGAGCGTCGTCTTCGGCCAGGATCCTGCGATCGACGCGCTGGCGTCGGCGATCAAGATGGCGCGCTCGGGCCTCGGACGGCCCGACAAGCCGATCGGCTCGTTCCTGTTCAGCGGCCCGACGGGCGTCGGCAAGACCGAGGTGGCCAAGCAGCTCGCGTTCGTTCTCGGCGTCGACCTGATCCGCTTCGACATGAGCGAGTACATGGAGCGCCACGCGGTGAGCCGCCTGATCGGCGCGCCTCCGGGCTACGTCGGCTTCGACCAGGGCGGCCTGCTGACCGAGGCGATCTCGAAGAAGCCGCACGCTGTCCTGCTGCTCGACGAGATCGAGAAGGCGCACCCCGACGTCTTTAACGTGCTGCTCCAGG
>DATIDZ010000423.1:0-8886 GCA_035456045.1 Caldimonas sp. | reverse complement strand
GGGCAGCGCGCTCGGTGCCGATGGCCGCGTCGAGCTGGGCCCGGTTGCGGCCGAACAGGTCCAGCTCCCACGACCCGTTCAGCTGCACGGTCGCGGTCGCCTGCTTGGATCCGGCGAGCGGGGGCGGATAGAAGCCGTTCTCGGTGAAGCGCTGCCAGGTCAGGTCGGCCGCGCCGCCCAGCTGCGGCTGCCCCGCGGCCTGGGTCGACTCGACGTTCGCCGCCGCCCGCGCCGCGCGCGCCGCGGCCACTCGAAGCGTGGGCGAGCCGGCCGTGGCACGCTCGATCAGGTCGGCCAGCACCGGGTCGTCGAAGCCGCGCCACCAGTCGGCCGCGATCGGCAAGACGGCCGCGGCGGGGTCGGCGCCGAGCGCAGCCGGCGCAGCCACCTTGGCCGCGCTCTCGATGCCGCCCGGGTTGGCACAGCCGGCCAGCGCCATGACGACGACCGAGGCGAGCGCCACGATCACCGTCGTCATCGTCCTCGCCACGGCGCCCAGGTCGACGCCGGCGCACGTATCGCAGGCCTTCATGGGGCCTTCCTCGTCTCGGCCGCCTCGCCGTTGGCGACCATCCGCTTCAGCATGTCCTTCAATTGCGACCACTCCGTCTTCGAGAAGCCGGCGAGGTGCTCGTTGAGCACCTGCGCCAGGACGATCGGCACTTCCTGCGCCGCGACCTCGCCTTCCGGCGTGAGCTCGACGCGAACGACGCGGCGGTCGTCGGTCGAACGCTCGCGCCGACAGAAGCCCTTGGCCTCGAGGCGGTCGAGCAGGCGCGTCATCGCGCCCGGATCGCTCTGCGTCTCGCGGGCCAGCTCGGCCACAGTCGCGGCACGACGACGCTCCAGCATGAACAGTGCCGCCCACTGCGCATGCGTGATGCCCTTCGGCTCCAGCCGCCGGTCGGCCGCCTGCGCGATCGACATCAGGGCGCGTTTCATCAGCCAGCCGACGCTCTCGTCGGCGCAGTAGCCGACGGGCTCGTAGAAGCGGGCGATTTCGGGGATCACGTTGGAGGCGGCGGGGCGGACCATGGACCGAAATATACATGCCTAGACAATTATTGTCAAGGCTCCTATTGCCGAGGCCGTCATTGCCCATGCTTTATTTGCTGAGGCTCGCATCTCCTACACTTCGTGCCGTGCCGAACGCTCTTCCCTCGCCCGCACTTGCTGCGGCCCGCCCCGCCCCCGAGACGGCCAGCCCCCGCAACGTCCGTGCGCTCCGCGGCCTCGTTCCTTTCGTGCGCCCCTATCGCGGCCGCGTCGCGGCGGCAGGGCTGTTCCTCGTCCTCGCGGCGGTCAGCACCCTGATCTTTCCGGTCGCCCTCAAGTCGCTCATCGACCAGGGCTTCATCGCCGCCGACCCCGGCGCGCGCGTGATGGCCTTGCGCGAGCACTTCTTCGCCCTCTTCGCCGTCGGCGTCGCGCTCGGCGTGTTCTCGGCGGCGCGCTTCTACATGGTGAGCTGGCTCGGCGAGCGCATCACTGCCGACCTGCGCAACGCCGTGTACGCGCACGTCGTTCGACAGAGCCCCGAGTTCTTCGAGACGACGCAGACCGGCGAGGTGCTGTCGCGGCTGACGACCGACACGACGCTCGTGCAGACCGTCGTCGGCTCGAGCCTGTCGATGGGGCTGCGCAACGCCGTCATGGGCATCGGCGCGATGGCGATGCTCGTCGTCACCAACCCGGTGGTCATGACGCAGGTGCTGATGATCCTCGTGCTGGTCGTGCTGCCGTCGCTCTACTTCGGCCGGCGCGTGCGCGGCCTGTCGCGCGCGAGCCAGGACCGGATCGCCGACTCGAGCGCGATCGCCGCCGAGGTGCTGAATGCGGTGCCCGTCGTGCAGAGCTACCTGCAGGAGGCGCGCGAGGCGGACCGCTTCGCCGCCTCGACCGAGCGCGCGTTCGGCACGGCGGTGCGGCGCTCGCGGATGCGCTCCTTCCTGGTCGCCTTCATCATCAGCGCGACCTTCGGCGCGCTCCTCTGGGGCCTCTACCAAGGCACGCAGGCGGTGGTGCGCGGCGACATCAGCGCCGGCCACCTCGGCCAGACCGTCGTCTACGTGATCATCCTCGTGAGCAGCGTCGCCGTCCTCTCGGAGGTCTACGGCGACCTGCTGCGCGCCGCGGGCGCCACGGAGCGGCTGATGGAGCTGCTGCAGATGCGATCGCCGATCGTGACGCCGGCGTCGCCGCAGCCGCTGGCATCGCCGGCCGCCGGCGCGTCGGTGCGGCTCGAGGACGTCACGTTCCGCTATCCGTCGCGGCCGCAGCATCCGACCCTGGCGCATTTCAATCTCGCCGTCGCGCCGGGGGAGACGGTCGCGCTGGTCGGGCCGAGCGGCGCCGGCAAGAGCACCGTGCTGCAGCTCATCCTGCGCTTCTACGACGTCGAGTCCGGCGCGGTGAAAGTCGACGGCGAGCGCGTCGACCGGGTCGCCCTCGACGCGCTGCGCAACCGCATCGGCATCGTTCCGCAGGACAGCGTGATCTTCTCGACCGATGCGATGGAGAACATCCGCTACGGGCGTCCCGAGGCGAGCGACGACGAGGTGATCGAGGCGGCGCGCGGCGCCTTCGCGCACGACTTCGTCACAGCGCTTCCGCAGGGCTACAAGACCTTCCTCGGCGAGCGCGGCGTGCGCCTCTCGGGCGGCCAGCGGCAGCGCATCTCGATCGCGCGCGCGATGCTCAAGAACGCGCCGCTGCTCCTGCTCGACGAGGCCACGAGCGCGCTCGATGCGGAGGGCGAGCGGATGGTGCAGGCGGCGCTCGAGTCGGCGATGCGCGGCCGCACGACGATCGTCATCGCGCACCGCCTCTCGACCGTCCAGCGCGCCGACCGCATCGTCGTCCTCGAGGCGGGCGAGATCGTCGAGACCGGAACGCATGCGGAGCTCATCGCCGCCGGCGGGCTGTATGCGCGCCTTGCGGCCTTGCAGTTCGATCGCTGAGAGCGGATCGCGCTGCTTCCATAATCGATCCATGGCCACCGACGCCCTCACGCCCCTTCCCGACGCGGGCACCCGCCCCGTCCGCTCGCAGTACGAGGACTTCCTCCGCCACGTCCGCGACCACGGCGTCGCCAAGGCGGATCGCACCGGTACCGGGACGAAGAGCGTCTTCGGCTACCAGATGCGCTTCGACCTCGGCGAGGGATTCCCGCTCGTCACGACCAAGAAGGTGCACCTGCGCTCGATCGTCCTCGAGCTGCTCTGGTTCCTGCGCGGCGACGGCAACGCGCGCTGGCTGCAGGAGCGCGACGTCACGATCTGGGACGAGTGGGCGCGCCCCGACGGCGACCTCGGCCCGGTCTACGGCGTGCAGTGGCGCTCGTGGCCGACGCCAGACGGCGGCCACATCGACCAGATCGCCAACGTCGTCGAGCAGCTCCGGACCAATCCCGATTCGCGCCGGATCATCGTCAGCGCCTGGAACGTCGCCGACCTGCCGAAGATGGCGCTGCTGCCGTGCCATGCCTTCTTCCAGTTCTACGTCGCGCCGGCCACGGCGACGAGCCGCGCGCGGCTCAGCTGCCAGCTCTACCAGCGCAGCGCCGACATCTTCCTCGGCGTGCCGTTCAACATCGCGAGCTACGCGCTTCTGACGCACATGCTCGCCCAGCAGTGCGACCTCGACGTCGGCGACTTCATCTGGACCGGGGGCGACTGCCACATCTACAGCAACCACGCCGAGCAGGTCGAGCTGCAGCTTTCGCGTGCGCCCTACCCGTACCCGGTGCTCGAGCTCGCGCGCCGGCCGGAGTCGATCTTCGACTACCGCTACGAGGACTTCGTCGTCCACGACTACCGGCACCATCCGGCGATCAAGGCGCCGGTCGCGGTCTAGCGCCGCCGCGCCGACGCGCCGCGCGCGCGGACCGTGGCGCAGTTCACTCGAAATGAGCGCCCGCGGCCGCCCACGGCGAGCCGGCGGCGCTACAGTGACGGCGATGAGCAGCAATTACCTTGCGCCGACATCGTCCGAGCTCGAACGCGATTGGGGCATCGTGATCAACGACGAGTGGGCGACCGACATCGTCGGCGGCGACTACGCACCCATCATTCGCCGCTTCGGCCTCGGTGCGGCCGCGCAGCGCGAGGCCGTGCTGGCTCGCTTCGGCCTGATCCCCGCGACGGCGAAGACGGCGCGCTCGCCCGCCTCGACCGTCAATGCGCGCTCCGAGACCGCGTCGACGCGGTCGGCGTTCAAGAACGCGTTCGCGCAGCGCCAGTGGTGCATCGTGCCGGCGCAATGCCTCTACGTGCCGCACTATCCTGAAGGTTCGAAGCGCGCCGAGCGCTGGCGCATTCGCCGCGTCGACCGCTCGCCGCTCAGCATCGCCGGCCTGTGGGACCGCTGGGTCGACGACCAGGGCCGCGAGGTGATCAGCTTCGCGATGCTGACGATCAACTGCGACCTGCACCCGCTCCTTGCCCGCTTCGATCGTCGCCTCACCGACAAGGGCGAGCCGGCCGAGAAGCGCACGCCCGTGCTGCTGGCCGAGGAAGACTTCGACGAGTGGCTCGATGCGTCGCCGGGACGAGCGCCGATCTACTTCGGCACGTTCGGCAAGGACGATCTCGACGCCGACCCGGCGCCGTCGGCGACGCGGCGGACGACGCAGCTCACGCCGCTCGACACGACCATCTCCGACTTCTGACGCCGGCGCGCGCTCAGGCGCGCTTCGACTTGCCGTGCTCCAGCTCGGCCGCCTCTTCCGGCGCGAGGTAGTGCTGCGTCATCCATTGGCGCTTGGCCAGCTCGATGAGCTCCTTGGGCTCGCGCCGCACGTCGAGCTCGGCGAGCCTGAGCGAGAAGCGTCGGATCCATTCGCCGGCATTGCGAGGCCGCTCACGCGCCGGGCTCGCTGGAGCCTGCGGCAGCTCGTCGAACATTCCTTCGAGATCGCCCGGCGCGCTCTCGGTCACCTCGAGGCCGTTGAGCAGGTCCCACGACGAGCGCACATAGCTCGACGGCTGCAGCTCGTCCGGGCCCGGTTGCGCCGTGGGCTTCGCGGGCTTGTCATCCGCATCGACGAACTCCCCGAGAGGAGACTCGGCGGTCATGCGCCACACGCGGCGCTGTCGCTCGGGCTTGTCGGACTTTCTCATCGCTCGGTTCGAAGCGGGACGAAGAGTCGAGCTCGTCGCGCCGCTGGCGAGGGGATGCCTCGCGTCGTCGGTGCCTTTCGGATACGTAGCGAAGATACGAGCCGTCTCGGCGACTGTCCAGCGGGGTGTTTTCGGACCCTGCGACGTGCAGGTGATTGGCTGGGAGGGACAACCCGGCTAGTGCATCCGGTTCCCGCCGACGAGCAGCGGCCGCAACGCCCACAGGCCGAGCAGCGGTCCGGGCACGAGGATCCACGTCGCTGCGGACCCCCACGCGGGCAACGCGCGACTGAGCACGAGGATGCTCGCCACCGTGATCAGGAAGCCGATGCCGTTCTGCGCGACGAGCGCGCTGCCGAGCAGTTGCGGCGGCGCGAGCCGCGCCGACAGTGCCGAGAACTGCGGCGAATCGGCGACGACGCAGAAGCCCCAGAAGAGCAGCGCCGCGAGGCGCAGGCCGAATGCGTGCTCAGGTAACAACGGATACAGGATGCACATCAGGCCCGATCCCGCCAGGGCGAGCGCGGCGACTCGCGCGCTGCCGATGCGCCGGCTCCACTGGCCGCCGAGGACGCAGCCGACGCCGCCGACGGCGATGACGGCGAAGCTGAGCCAGGCGACCGACGGCGCGCCGTTCGAGCCGCGCGCCAGCCCGGCGGCGATCGGCTGGCACAACCACGGCAGCACGCTCCAGAACGCGTAGAGCTCCCACATGTGACCGAAGTAGCCGAAGGCGGAGGCACGGAATGCCGGAACGCGGAACACCTGCCAGACGGCGCCCGCTCGCGCATCGGCGGCGCCCCGCTTCTGCAGGGGCACGGCGAACGGGCCGTCGCCGAGCAAGGCGACGAGCGCCGCGCCGACCAACGCGAGCAGCGACGATGCGATCAGCACCGCCTCCCAGGGCCAGCTGGCATCGCTCGCGCGCAGCGCGTGCGGCATCGCCGTGCCGAGCGTGAGCATGCCGACCAGCCATCCGAGTGCCGCGGCAGGACGGCCGCCGACCCACTGGACGATCATCTTCATGCCGAGCGGATAGATGCCCGCCAGGCACAGGCCGACGACGAAGCGCAGCGCCCACGCCGCCGGGTAGTCGACCCCGGGCAGCGCCACCGCCGTGTTGACCGCTGCGCCGGCCACGCAGCTCACGGCAAAGATGCGGCTCGCGCCGAAGCGGTCGGCGAGGCCGGTTGCCGCGAAGGCGAGCGTGCCCGCGATGAAGCCGAGCTGCGTCGCCGCGATCAGCCAGCCGAACGCCGCCGCGTCGATCGCCAGCCTCGCCATCAGCCCGTCGACGGCGCCGCTCGGGCTGAACCAGAGCGACGTGCCCAGCCACTGCGACAACACCACGAGCGCGACGGCGCTGCGCCGGCGGCGCGCCGCGGCCGTCGACTCAGTCGACGCGATCAAGCGCCTGCGCCAGGTCGTCGATCAGGTCGTCGGCGTGCTCGAGTCCGACCGAGACGCGCAACAGGCCTTGCGGCGTCCGGCTCTCCGGTCCCTCGATCGAGGCGCGGTGCTCGATGAGGCTTTCGACCCCGCCCAGGCTGGTCGCCCGCGTGAACAGCCCGACGCGTGCCGCGACCGCCATCGCCGCCTCCTTGCCGCCGCGCGCCTCGAACGACAGCATGCCGCCGAAGTCGGCCATCTGCCGCCGCGCGAGCGCGTGGAAGGCGCTGTCGGGCAAGCCCGGATAGTGGACCGCCGACACCTTGGGATGGGCCGCGAGGAAGGTCGCCACCTGCATCGCGTTCGCGCAATGGGCGCGCATCCGGTAGGGCAGCGTCGGCAGGCTGCGCATGACCAGCCAGCAGTCGAACGGCGAAGGCACCGCGCCGCCATAGAGCTGCGCCGTCCGGACCTGCGCGAACGCGTCGTCGTCGTGGCGCGAGATCGCGACGCCGCCGAGCACATCGCTGCGGCCGCCGAGGTACTTGGTCGTCGCGTGCATCGTCAGGTCGCAGCCCAGCTCGAGCGGTCGCTGCAGCGCCGGCGAGGCGAAGGTGTTGTCCGCGACCGCGCGGGCGCCGGCACGATGCGCGATGTCGGCCAGCGCGGCGATGTCGACGCACTGGATCAGGGGATTCGACGGCGTCTCGATCCAGACGATCCGAGTGGTCGGCTGGAGCGCGGCGGCGACGTCGTCGAGCCGCGTCATGTCGACGAAGGTCGCCTGCACCTGCCACTTTGCGAACAGGTGCTTCAGCACGTTGGCCGTGCCGTGGTAGATGTCGCGGGGGGCGACGACGTGGTCGCCAGGCCGCAGGCCCTGGAAGATCGCCGTCACCGCCGCGAGGCCGGACCCGAACGCGGCCGCGGCGGCGCCGCCTTCGAGCGCGGCGAGCGCGGCCTCGAGGCCGTTCCGGTTCGGGTTGTGGTTGCGCGAATAGATGAAGCCGTGCGGGTAGCTGCCGTCGGCATCGCGCTCGAACGTCGTCGACAGGTGGATGGGATCGACCACCGCGCCGGTGGACGGGTCGACGCCGTGCCCGGCGTGCACGGCGAGGGTCTCGAAGCGAAGGGGCTTGGCGATCTTCATGGACAGCACGATACCCGCGTGGCGCCGGGCGCCGCGGGCCGGGACGGCGGGCCTGCGCAGGACTCGGGCGCATCGTCGCGTGCCGCAAGGTTTACCTGTCGCCGGAATGCTCGTGGAAGCCGGTCGTTGTTTTCCACCGCGCAAGGGGGTTTGTCAGCGCTGCCGGCCCAGGCGCGGCCACTGCCTCTCCGGTGCGCATGGCCTCCAAGCCCCGCAGCGACGCGGCCGCGGAGCGATGCGGGTGCCGTTGTGCACAGAGTTTTCCACCGAAATTGTTGAAACCCGGGCGGAAACTTTTTCCGCCGACCCGTGGCGCCGGCGCCACCCGGGCCAGCTGCTTGCTCCGCCGGGCTGGTCAGGCGGCTTGTCGTGATGCGGGCGTCGGCCGAGCGAAACGCGCCGCTTAGACTCAGGCCGAAGAGCCCTCGCACGGGCGAGAGCTCGGCAGTGAAGGAGCGAGAGGGAAGATGGACGACATCGATCGGCTGACGCGGCAGATCCACGAGTTGCAAGGCTCGATGCTGGCGATGGAGTGCTTCGTCAACTCGCTCACCGAAGCGTTGAGCAGCGATGCGCGCGTGGTCGTGCAGGCGTTCTACGCGAGCGAATCGAATGCATTCCGCACCGCGCTCATGACGTCGACGGCGCCCGAACCCACCGTCGCCGCGTTCGAGCGCGACGTCCAGCGCGCCCTGAGCCTGCTCGGCGAGCCGCGCGTCGCCGCGAGCGACACCTGAAACCAGCCGCCAGCGCGCGGCGCCGGCTCAGCCGATGCAGGTGCGGTTCTTCCCCGTGCGCTTGGCCTCGTAGAGCGCCTGATCGGCGCGCTCGAGCGAATCCTCGATCCGCTCGTCCATCCGATACCCGGTGACGCCGGCGGAGAAGGTCACGAAGATCTGCTTGTCCTTGTGCATGAACAGGCCGCCGGTGAGCGAGCGCTGCAGCCGCGTGAGCACCTGCTCGCCCTCGACCGCCGGTGTCTGCGGCAGGAGGACGACGAACTCCTCGCCGCCGTAGCGGGCGACGCGGTCGGTCGGTCGGAGCGTCTTGCTCACGACCGCGGCGAGCGACTTCAGCGCCTCGTCGCCGGCGCTGTGGCCGAGCTCGTCGTTGAGGCGCTTGAAGTTGTCGATGTCGAGCAGCCCGATCGCGAGCTCGCCGCCCTCGCGCTCGAGCCGCGCGCGCTCGATCTCGAACGCGTGCATCATGCCGCGCCGGTTCGCGACC
>DATIDZ010000422.1:0-3913 GCA_035456045.1 Caldimonas sp. | reverse complement strand
GATCGTCGAGGTCGAGGAGATCGTCGAGACCGGCGCGATCGACCCGGACGCGGTGCACCTGCCGGGCATCTACGTGCACCGGCTCGTGCTGAACCCGAATCCCGAGAAGCGGATCGAGAAACGCACCGTCAGCGCGGCCGTGCCGGCCGCCGCGGCGGCCCAGGAAGCGACCCAGGCGATCGCCAAGGCCGCGCAGAAGGCAGGAGTCTGACGCCATGGCCTGGACCCACGACCAGATGGCCGCGCGCGCGGCCGAGGAGCTGCACGACGGCTTCTACGTCAACCTCGGCATCGGTTTGCCGACGCTCGTCGCGAATTTCGTCAGGCCCGACATCGAGGTCTGGCTGCAGAGCGAGAACGGCATGCTCGGCATCGGCCCGTTCCCGACCGAGGACGAGGTCGACGCCGACCTCATCAACGCCGGCAAGCAGACCGTCACGACGATCCCCGGCTCGTCGATCTTCGGCTCGCACGACTCGTTCGCGATGATCCGCGGCGGCAAGATCAACCTCTCGATCCTCGGCGCGATGCAGGTCAGCGAGAAGGGCGACCTGGCGAACTGGATGATTCCCGGCAAGATGGTCAAGGGCATGGGCGGCGCCATGGACCTCGTCGCCGGGGTCGAGCGGGTGATCGTCCTGATGGAGCACGTCGCCCGCAAGAAGGACGGCACGATCGACCTCAAGATCCTGCCCAGATGCACGCTGCCGCTCACCGGCGTCGGCGTCGTCAACCGCATCGTCACCGACCTCGCGGTGATGGACGTCACCGAGCGGGGGCTCGCCGTGCTCGCCATCGCCGACGGCGTCAGCCAGGACGAGCTGCAGGACAAGACCGGCGTGAAGCTGCTGTTCTGACGGGGCCTGGCGCGAGCGCCGCTAGCCCTGCTGCTGGCGGCGCATTTCCTTGCGCTTCATGTCCAGGTACTCGTTCTGGTCCATCTCGTGGAGCTGGTCGGCGTAGCGCTCGGTGCTCGCGTACCACTCGCGGATCCGCTTCTCGAACTGCTCGCCCGGCGGCAGCGAGTAGGCCGACAGATAGGCGTCGATCGCGAGGTAGTAGCGCATGGTGTTGCGCTCGAGCAGGCCGAGGACGCCGGCTTGGTAGACCGGCTTGCCGTCCTTGCGATCGAGGATCGTGAAGCCCACCTTGGCGCTGCCGATCGTCGCCAGGTAGGTCTGCATGGCGAGCCGTGCGGTGAGGCCGTAGCCGTACGCGTACGACATGTGGATGACGCTGCGCCTGGCGTCGATCGGAACCGTCTCGACCTGAATGCGGTAGTTCTTCGTGCTGAGCGGGCCTTCGTCGGCGCTCAGCTGCACCTGCAGGTAGTCGGCGGTCGACGCGACCACGCGGTAGGCGAAGTCGAGCTGGTACGCGTCTTCGATCGGCTGGTCGAACTTGCGGCCGACCCTCAGGTTGAGCATCTTGGTCGCTCCGCCCGAGACGCGGCAGCGCTTGACGTTCAGGTGCAGGATAAGGATGTCGCACCAGTGCTCGGGCGTCTGCAACGCCTGGGTCACCATCGCGAACGGGTGGTCGACGACCGCGTAGACGTCGCCCTTGAGGTCGCCCGACGTCTCGGTCGACTCGAGGACGAGGGGACGCCCGAACTGGTTGTGGGCGAACTTGTCCTGCAACGCGCTGTGGCGAGCGCGGAGCGTGGCGGCGTCCTGCGCCGGGACCAGCGCCGGGATGAAGGCGATGACCAGGGCGACACAAGCGGCACGCAGGGCGCGCGACGAAAGCGAGATGCTCACAGCCAGTACTCCCAGAGTCGAGCGAACAGTTCCTTGGCCCGTGTCGTGATCGGCCGACGCTGCCAGGCCTCGAGTGTGACCGGGTCGGACGCCGCGAGGTCGCGCTCGAACGCCGCGCGCATTTTGGCGCCGAACTCCTTGCCGAGGATGACCGCCGTCAACTCCTGGTTGTGCAGGAAGCTGCGCCAGTCCAGGTTGGTCGATCCGACCGTCGCCCAGACGCCGTCGATGACGACGGTCTTCGCGTGCAGCAATGCATCGCGGCGCTCGTAGAGCTTGACGCCGCCGCGCAGCAGCGGCTCGTAGTGGGCCCGTCCGGCGTGGAACACGAGCGACGAGTCGGTCGTGCTCGGCAGGATCAGCTTCACGTCGACACCCCGCGCCGCGGCCGCGATCAGCGCGTTCATCAGCTGGGGATCGGGGACGAAGTACGCGTTCGTCACGAGGATCTCGCTCTCGGCGGCGTTGATCGCCGAGATCAGCGTCACGTAGATCTGGCTGAACGGTTCGTCGGGCGCGCTGCCGATCGCCCGCACGACCTCCGGGCCCTGCGCCTGCAGGGCAGGGAAGTAGTCACGCTGCGCGAGCGGCTTGCCCTTCTGCGCCTGCCACGTCTCCATGAAGAGCTTCTGCAGCGGCGCCACCACCGGCCCTTCGATGAGCAGGTCGGTGTCGCGCCAGGGCAGGTCCTTCTTGTCGCCGCCTCGCGATCCCCCGCTGATGCTGCTCCCGGAACTGCCCGGCGCGCTGCTCGAATAGACGCTGCTGATGTTGATGCCGCCGAGCACCGCGCTGCGACCGTCGACGACGAGGAGCTTGCGATGATCGCGCTGGTTGACGGCCCAGCCGGCCTTCGCGACGAGCGGGTTGACCGGGTTGAACTCGAGCACGTTGATGCCGGCGTCGCTCAGCCGCTTGAAGTACTCCTTCTTCGTTCCGAGCGTGCCGACGGCGTCGTGGATGAGGTTGACCTGCACGCCTTGCTGCTGCTTGGCGATGAGGGCGTCGGCGAGCCGCTGACCGACCTCGTCGTCCTCGAGGATGTAGGTCTCCATGTTGATGCTGTCGCGCGCACGCTCGATCGCGCCGAACATCGCCGCGTAGGTGTTCGGACCGTTCTCGAGGATCACGACGCGGTTGCCGAGCACGAGCGGCCCGTCGGCGACGGCCTGCTCGAGCGCGAGGTGGCGGGCGAGGACATCGCTGCTGTCGGCGCCGCCCAGCTTGGCGATGAGCTCCTTGCTGCGCTCGGGCGAGACGATGCGACCGTTGGCGGCCTGGAACTGGACGCCGGCCGGATCGACGGGCGCCATGTCGGGCGTGATGACCGGCAGGGCGCTGCAGCCCGCAAGCGCCAGTGCGGCGACGGCGCCCGCGCGATGCAGCCCTGTCCAACTCGACGATCGATTCAAGCGCTTGCCTCCGAATGCCGTGCCGCGGCCCTGCCGGCACACCGTCATGCGCCGGCGAGCGCGCGCGCCGATTCCGTCACCAGCGACGGACCCTTGTAGATGAAGCCCGTGTAGATCTGCACGAGGTCGGCGCCGGCCTCGCGCTTGGCTCGCGCATCGGCGCCCGACATCACGCCGCCCACGCCGATGATCGGAAAGCGCGCGCCGAGCGCCGCACGCAGACCGGCGATGACCCCATTCGAACGACGGGCAAGCGGCGCTCCCGACAGGCCGCCGCTTTCCCCCGCATTCGCGTGGCCGGTGACGCCGTCGCGGGCGAGCGTCGTGTTGGTCGCGATCACGCCGTCGACGCGGTGGCGCATGACGGTGGCCGCAATGGCGTCGATCTGCGCAGCGTCGAGATCGGGCGCGATCTTGAGAAACATCGGCACGCTGCGGCGGTGCTCGTCGGCGAGCTCGGCGCGCCGCGCGCCGAGCGCGGAGAGCAGGCCATCGAGCGCGGCGTCCGATTGGAGCGTGCGCAGGTTCTGCGTGTTCGGGCTCGAGATGTTGACGGCCACGTAGTCGGCGTGCGGATATACCCCCGCGAGGCCGATGAGGTAGTCGTCGGCGGCGCGCTCGATCGGCGTCGCCGCGTTCTTGCCGATGTTGAGGCCGAGGATGCCGCCCGCCGCGCGGAAGCTGTGCGCGCGCCGGACGTTGGCGAGGAAGGCCTCGAGCCCGAGGTTGTTGAAGCCGAGC
>DATIDZ010000421.1:0-8837 GCA_035456045.1 Caldimonas sp. | reverse complement strand
GAGGCCGAGCCGATGCTCGCCCCCGACGGCGTCTTCGCGAGCAACACGTCGACCCTGCCGATCACGGGCCTCGCCGTCGCGAGCGCGAGACCCGAGCGCTTCGTCGGCCTGCACTTCTTCTCGCCGGTGCACCGGATGAAGCTCGTCGAGATCATCCGCGGCAAGAAGACGAGCGAAGAGACGATCGCTCGCGCCTACGACTACGTGACGGCGCTCGGCAAGACGCCGATCGTCGTCAACGATTCGCGCGGCTTCTTCACCAGCCGCGTCTTCGGCACCTATGTCATGGAAGGCGCGGCGATGCTCGCCGAAGGGATCGCAGGGCCGCTGATCGAGCACGCCGCGCTCGCGGCGGGGATGCCGGTCGGGCCGCTTGCCGTCCTCGACGAGACCTCGCTCGCGCTCTCGGTACACGTCCTCGAGCAGACGCGCGCCGACTGGCAGGCCGAGGGCCGCGCCTACATGCCGTCGGCCGGCGAGGCGCTGGTCGAGAGGATGGTGAAGGAGCTCGGGCGGCCGGGGCGGGCGGGCGGCGGCGGCTTCTACGACTACCCGGCGGGCGAGCCGAAGCGGCTCTGGCCCGGGCTCGCCACGCATTTCGCGAAGGAGGGCGTCGACGCCGACATCGACGCGCTCAAGCAGCGGCTGCTCTACCGGCAGTCGATCGAGACGGCGCGCTGCCTGGTGGAGGGCGTGCTGACGAGCACCGCCGAAGCGAACATCGGCTCGATCTTCGGCATCGGCTTTCCCGCCTGGACCGGCGGCGCGATCCAGTTCGTGTCGTCGGAAGGCAGGGAGCGCTTCCTCGCCAACGCCGGCGCGCTGGCAAAGCGCCACGGGGACCGCTTCGCGATCTCCGCCGAGACGCTCAGCACGGCGTTAGCCGCGAACGCCAGCGCTTGAGGGACTCCGAAGGAGTCCGGTGATGCGCTGCATCACTTCAACGTGAGAATCCACTGCACGAGCTGCTTCGCTTCGGCCTCGTTGACCTGCGGGTTGGCGGGCATCGGCACGGCGCCCCACACCCCCGAGCCGCCCTTCATGACCTTGGGCACGAGCTTGGCGACGGCGTCGGCCTGGCCGGCGTACTTCGCAGCGACGTCCTTGTAGGCCGGGCCGATCACCTTCTGGCCGACCGCGTGGCAGGCCATGCAGTTCTTCTTCTGCGCCAGGTCGGGGTTGGCCCACGCGGGCGCAGAAAGCATGCAGACGGTCACGATAGTGGCGAGGCGAAGGGTGTTCATGCGGGGGTCCAGGTGTCGCGACGAAGCGTCGCTCGGCTACCATCAGAATAACGGAACGGGCTCGCGCCGGTTGACGCGACAGGCGCCGCGACATGACCGCCGTCCGGGAGAAACCGCATGCTGTTCGTCCTCATCGGCGTCGTCCTGATCGCCCTCAACCTGGCCGGCGTCGGCGTCTTCGGCACCTGGAACTGGCAAGTCTTCGGCGACCTCTGGAAGTTCTTCCTGCCGTTCTTCCTCGCCGCCGCGTGGTGGGTCTGGTCCGACGTCTCGGGCCTCAACAAGCGGCGCGAGATGGCCCGCATGGAGAAAAAGAAGGACGACCGGCGCAAGGAAAACCTCGCCGCCCTCGGCATGGACACGCGCGCCCGGCGCAAGGCGCAGAAGCAGCAGCGCTAGCCGTCGCGCTCGCGGTCGATCAGTCGGCGTCGAGCACGGCGCCTCGGCTCGCGCTCGACGCGTTCTTCGCGAACTTGGCCAGGACGCCGCGCGTGTAGCGCGGCGCAGGCGCACGCCAGGCGGCACGCCGGACGGCGATCTCCGCATCCGGCACCTCGAGCTGGAGCAGCAGGCGGTGCGCGTCGATCGTGATGCGATCGCCCTCGCGGACGAGCGCGATCGTTCCGCCGGCATACGCCTCGGGCGCGACGTGGCCGACGACCATGCCCCAGGTGCCGCCGGAGAAGCGACCGTCGGTGACGAGCCCGACCGATTCGCCGAGGCCCTGGCCGATCAGCGCACTCGTCGGCGCGAGCATCTCGGGCATGCCGGGCGCGCCCTTGGGGCCGAGGTAGCGCAGGATCATCACGTCGCCGGGAACGATCCTGCGCTCCATGATCGCCGCCATCGCCGACGGCTCGTCGTCGAAGACGCGCGCCGGACCCGTCATCACCGGACTCTTCAATCCGGTGATCTTCGCCACCGCGCCCTCGGGCGACAGGTTGCCCTTGAGGATCGCGAGGTGACCGTGCGCGTACATCGGCCTGTCGATCGGTCGGATCACGTCCTGATCGGCGCGCGGCACGGGCGGCAACTCCGCCAGCGTCTCGGCGATCGTCCGGCCGGTGATGGTCATGCAGTCGCCGTGCAGCAGGCCGGCGTCGAGCAGCACCTTCATCACCTGCGGAATGCCGCCGGCGCGGTGGAGGTCGACGGCAAGGTGCTTGCCCGACGGCTTGAGGTCGCACAGCACGGGCACCTTCTGGCGCATCCGCTCGAAGTCGTCGATCGTCCACTCGACCTGGGCCGCGTGGGCGATCGCCAGGAAGTGCAGGACCGCGTTGGTCGAGCCGCCGGTGGCCATGATCACGGCGACGGCGTTTTCGATGCTCTTCTTCGTGACGATGTCGCGCGGCTTGATGTCCTTCTTCACCGCCTCGACCAGCACCTGCGCGGCCCTGCGCGCCGCCGCGACGATCTCGTCGTGGACGTTGGCCATCGTGCTTGAATAGGGCAGGCTCATGCCGAGCGCCTCGAACGCCGAGCTCATGGTGTTGGCGGTGTACATGCCGCCGCACGAGCCGCTGCCGGGGATCGCGCGGCGCTCGATCTCGCCGAAGTCCTTCTCGCTCATCGTCCCGGCGGTGAACTGGCCGACGGCCTCGAAGACGCTGACGATGTTGAGATCGCGGTCCTGGTATCGGCCCGGCAGGATGGTGCCGCCGTAGACGTAGATCGCCGGCACGTTGGCGCGGCAGATGCCCATCATCCCGCCCGGCATGTTCTTGTCGCAGCCGCCGACGACGAGCACGCCGTCCATCCACTGGCCGCCGACGCAGGTCTCGATGCAGTCGGCGATGACCTCGCGCGAGACGAGGCTGTACTTCATGCCCTCGGTGCCCATCGCCATGCCGTCCGAGATCGTCGGCGTGCCGAAGATCTGGGCGTTGCCGCCGGCGGCCTCGATGCCGTCGACCGCCGCATCGGCGAGCTTCTGCAGCCCCGAGTTGCACGGCGTGATCGTCGAGTGGCCGTTGGCGACGCCGATCATCGGCTTCTTGAAGTCGCCTTCCTGGTAGCCGAGGGCGTAGTACATCGACCGGTTCGGCGCGCGCTCGATGCCTTCGGTGATGTTCCTGGAGCGGCGGTTGACTGGCATGGCGTTCTCGTCGTGGCGAAGCGATGGATGTCATGGTAGCGCCGGCGATCGTCCGCTTCGCCCAGGCGGCGGTCGACGCTCGATATCATTCGCCGCATGCTCGTGCACCCGCAGTTCGACCCGATCGCGCTCGACCTGTCGAAGATCGGCATCCCGATCGCCGTCCACTGGTACGGCATCACCTACCTGGTCGGCTTCGGCCTGTTCCTGTTCCTCGCCGCCCGGCGTGCGCGCCTGCCGCAGTTCGCGTCGCGAGGCTGGACCCGCCGCGACGTCGAGGACCTGCTCTTCTACGGCGTCGTCGGCACCGTGATCGGCGGCCGGCTCGGCTACGTCCTCTTCTACAAGCCGGCGTTCTACGCCGCCCATCCGCTCGAGATCTTCGCGGTGTGGAAGGGCGGCATGGCGTTCCACGGCGGCCTGCTCGGCGTGATCGTCGCGATGGCGCTGTTCGCGCGCTCGAGGAAACGCCCGTTCCTCGAGGTCACCGACCTGGTCGCGCCCTGCGTGCCGACCGGGTTCGCCGCCGGCCGGGTCGGCAACTTCATCAACGGCGAGCTGTGGGGGCGCTTCGCCGACCCGGGCCTGCCGTGGGCGATGGTCTTTCCGCAGTCGAATTCGCCGCTGCCGCGCCATCCGTCGCAGATCTATCAGTTCCTGCTCGAGGGCCTGCTCCTGTTCGTCGTCCTCTGGGTGTACGGCAAGAAGCCGCGCGGCCTCGGCCAGGTGTCGGGCGCGTTCCTCGCTGGCTACGGCATCCTGCGCTTCATCGCCGAGTTCTTCCGCGAGCCCGACAGCTTCCTCGGCCTGCTCGCGCTCGACATGAGCATGGGCCAGTGGCTGTGCGTGCCGATGATCATCGCCGGCATCGCGCTCTGGCTGTGGGGTCGGGGCCGGATCGCCGGGGAGTCGCCCGCCGCGCCGGCGCTGCGCGCCCGGAAGGCCTGAGCCCGCGATGCGCCAGATCTTCCTCGACACCGAGACCACCGGCCTCAGCCCCGAGTCGGGCGATCG
The DNA here is from genome assembly GCA_035456045.1 of Caldimonas sp. Lineage (GTDB taxonomy): Bacteria > Pseudomonadota > Gammaproteobacteria > Burkholderiales > Burkholderiaceae_C > Schlegelella_A. The sequence goes on along the minus strand of DATIDZ010000421.1, from coordinate 4,481 downwards.
CATCATCGAGATCGCGTGCGTGGAGATCGTCAACCGGCGCCTCACGGGCCGCACGATCCACTTCTACGTGAACCCCGAGCGGCGCAACAGCATCGACGCCTACAAGGTGCACGGCCTGTCGGACGAGTTCCTCGCCGACAAGCCGCTGTTCGCGCACATCGTCGACGAGCTGATCGAGTTCGTCCGCGACGCCGAGATCATCATCCACAACGCCGCCTTCGACATCGGCTTCCTCGACGCCGAGCTGCGCCGGATCGGCCGGCCGCCGTTTCTCGAGCACGGCGTGCGTGTCACCGACAGCCTGTCGATGGCGCGCGACAGCTTCCCGGGCAAGTCGAACTCGCTCGATGCGCTCTGCAAGCGCTTCGAGGTCAACAACGCGGCGCGCGAGCTGCACGGCGCCTTGCTCGACGCGGGGCTCCTCGCCGAGGTCTACATCCGCATGACGCGCGGCCAGGACTCGCTCGTCATCGATGCCGGCGACATCGGGGCGGCCGAGCTCGAGGCACGGCCGGTCGACTTCAGCGCGCTCGCGCTGATCGTCATCCCGGCCGACGAGGCCGATCTCGCGGGGCATGCCGCGATGCTCGCCGAGATCGACAAGGCGAGCGGCGGACGCGCGGTTTGGCGCATCCCCGCAGCGGCGCCCGACCTCCTCGCCGTGGCACAATGACCGCCTTCCGCGAGCGGGTGTTTCGCGCCACACGCGGGCGGTTAGCTCAGGGGTAGAGCACGTCCTTCACACGGACGGGGTCGGGGGTTCGAAACCCTCACCGCCCACCAATAAAAACAACAAGTTAGGACCGCTCTGAGCGTCGAATCTTAGGTCAGTGTCCTAAAAGTGGTCTAAAGCACCGCGCACCGCACCCCGCCATGCTGTATGTCCGTACAGTATTGGTATGGACGGAACTGAGCTGGAACTTGTGTGCCCTTGCGGCTACGAGAACTTCGAGCGAATCGTTGTCCAGCGTAAGCCGCATCCGCCCGTCGTAACTGACTTCGTTGCCTGCGTCGGCTGCAAGGCGGTGTACTTCGCGCCCGTGCGTCGGCCGGATCCGCCCGAGACTCGGCCTGGCCACGAGATGCGCGGACTCGGCGGTCCCGAAGCGCGACCTGACACCAGCGCAGCGTTGAAGCGCGACGCCGCGGACGCGGCCAAGGACTATCGCAAGCCGGGTCGCTCAGGCCGGCGCTGAACCGGTTTCACCACGACCCTTGCTTGCTCGGCGAGTCGCCCCATATTTTCGGCCGTCACGCCGTAGGGATCAGGCGTACGACAGCAGTTCGTGACCTTCAATTTCGGAGGAGCGGGACATGCAGGACGGAAAGGAAAACATCGACTTCAGGGGTCCGATTTCAATCGTCGAGTACGAGCACATCCGTCAGTGGTGCGTGCGTTTCCGGTGTACGGAAGTAGAGCTGGCTCTCGCCATAGCTCTCGTGGGCAACGATCCGGACAGCGTTCGGGACTACTTGGCCAAGGGGGCACCGTCGGCTGAAACCCCGGCTTAGTAGCCCGGACCACGGACGCCGCAAAAGGCGATGCGCAGCCAGTCTCTCGGCCGAGAGCGGTCGGCCCCATTCGGCATTGTTTTTGCCGAAACGCCGGGACGCCCTTTGCGTCGAGACTGGAGTTGTCATGGCTGAGCAGACGAATCGTGGCCGCGCCCAAGACCGAGCCAAGGTCGCCGGCGGGCAGAGGCATGAGACCAGCCACGAAGCTAAAAAGACAGGTAAGTCCCCCGGCGAAGTTCGCCAGGCCGTCAAGACGGTAGGCAACTCGCGCCGCAAGGTGGAGAGCGAGCTAAAGAAGTAGCTCCCGAGTGCGCCGTGATGGCGCACGTACTGTCATGCCAGGGATGCCGAACAAGCGCAGGCAGCTTGAGGAGCGGCTCAAGGAGATCGTGCTCGCCCTGCGCGCTGAGCAGGAGTCCGGGAACATCACGGTGCAAGTGCCCGAAACGAGCGACTTCATCGCCATCCTTCGAGTAGACCCCGACGAGGCGAAAGAGCTGCAGGCGATGCTGTCGAGACCCGGGGGGGGGGTAGGCGGTCGGCCCATCCGAAGCCGACCTATACGCTGGCGCGTGGCGGCTTCGGTTTACGTCACTGGTAGGTGCCCGCAGAGGGTTCGATGGACGACCACAGTAAACCGACCGACGGAACTGCCAGAAGGCTCTGCACTAACGTTCAAACGCACGGAGGGTGCGCTTCTGGATAGGCGCCTTGGGCGGCCGATTTGATTCACCTCAACAAGCCGCTGCCTTCGCCGGCCTAGTCTGGGGTTAGCGCCGTACCTCGGGAGCCGGCTGGGCCTGAACAGCCGTTTTTGGACCGTCACCGCGCCGGGGAGGCGGGCGATCGAAGCGTCGGGATCCCTCCGTAGCCACCGTTCCGCCCCTCACCGCGCCTTAGTCGGTGGTCGCAGCGTTCGTAACCTTCAATGCCGAAGGAGAGGGAGATGCCGGACGACCCCAAGACCGATCTCACGGGCCCGATCTCGCTAGCCACGTACAGAGCGATCAAAGACTGGTGCGCGTACTTCGGCTGTACGGAAGTGGAACTGGCCGAAGCGATCGCCGTCGTGGGCCACGACCCGCATCAGGTCCGAGCATTCCTTCAGAACCGGCTACTTTGGTAGCGATATCCCCATCGCCGATTCGGCCGCGCAACGCGTGCGTTGGGCGCTCGGAGACACGGTGGGACTCGGCCCCTAGACAGCTCGCTTGCCGGCTGGCCGTTCGATTTCGGGCGGGGACCGATGCCTACAAGCCATCGCCCAATGCAAGAGTCGCCGGCTCCGGGATTCTCTAACCCTGTGTGCAGTGAGTTTAGGTCGCGATCAGCGACCCAGTAGACGGTCGTCCCGAAGGCTTGGAAGCCGTTCCATGCCCTGTCGGCGGTCTTGGCGCCGCCGATCCTTGCGGCGGCGTTCCGAGTCAGTGCGTCGGCGTTCTACCCGATCACCGTCGCGGATCTCTGCTCCGCACAGCGCGAGCAGAGCGATGATCTCGGGGGAGAGAGCATCTGCATCGCGGTCTAAATCCCGGCGCTCGAATTGATGGCTCATACCGACCTCCATCGATTGCTCGGAAAGCATACGGCAGTAACGGGGCCGCTCTGAATCCCCCAAAGTCGTGAGACAACTCTCGAAGCACTAGCGCAAGCCAGATCGCTCAAGCCCGGTGCTGATCGGCCGCGATTTCGGCACTGCCTTTGCCGAAGTGACGGGACGCCTGCCGCGCGCCGTCACGACGCGATTCAATCTCCCGATCTGCTGTCGCCGGGCGACGCGCCCGGATCGGGCAAGTGACGCATCTCGCGCGACTCCAGGTCTGGCTCGGCACCGGGGAATGCACGCGCAGCATCGGCGCGGCTGAGGGCATAGGTCGTAAGGCGGCGCTCGCCAGTGCGCCTGTCAATGATCCACCAGCGAAAGAACTCGGTCGGGGTCCTCACCGGCTCGACCTGGAGCGAGTGACTACCGGGCGGATGGTCCATGAGCGCCACTGGGCATTGACCATGCTGGGCGGCCATCCGTCGGAGCCGCAAGGACCGTGATGTCACCGGCGCAGAACGTGCGCTGCGCGGCGACCCGGGCAAGAAGGTGTCGCGAGGTGGCAATAGAGAGTTGCGACTGCAACACGCACAGCGTCGTCTCTCGCTCGGCGCGTACAAGCACCTTGGCCAGCGAGGAGAAGTCAACCATAGAACGCAATGTAGCGATGTGAGCGGACTGGGTCACCTAGTTGCCCGCCCGATTGATGTGCTGTATTTCGCTCTGGCGCGCTTTCGGCTCGGCGCTCGAGTGAAGCGCCGCTAGCGTGGAACGCCAGGCGCAGGTCTTGCACCCTAACGCGCCACTCCCACAGGGTCACGGCCGTTTGAGCAGCTCTTCGACGCGCGTTCGGATCACCGCGGAGACTTTGTACCCCAGGCTCGACGCAATCTCTGGCGTGCCGCTCGTTGCTTCGAGCTGCTTCGCACCCATAGCTAGGCGGATAAGCACCTGATCGAGCAGCGCTTCTGCTTCGGCCGCCGGCAGGCCACCCATCCGGTCCGCGAGAAGGTCGGCTATGTCGTGGACGTGTTGCAGAAACTGCGCGACTTCCACCGCGAGATGTTCGGCGTCGTTCATTGCGGTTGACGTTCAGCAACCCATTGAACGGCGATGCGTTCAGGGTCCTCTTCCCGATGCTTGGGCCACAACATCGCGACGACGGTGGACAGGTTACTTCCGACCCATTTCGGGCCGCAGCTCGTCTACCTTGCGCTGAAAGGCCAGCGCCCATTCTTCTCTGGACATTGACGGAGGTTTTGGCTTACTTGTGCGGGGCATCGAGCATCTTGCCCAATGCCGCGACCAACGGGCGCCCCTTGTCCGTGGGGGTCGACGCGAGCCATCGTCGTCCAGTAGGGTTGGAAGAGGCATTGCTGCCTATCGCCGCGATCGGTCGTTGCACGGAGCAGCTCGTTGTCGA
>DATIDZ010000420.1:0-5174 GCA_035456045.1 Caldimonas sp. | reverse complement strand
GTGCCGACCGCCCAGAACGCCGCTGCGATCAGCATGCCGATCGCGGCGATCGGCTTGCCGGCGATGGTCGCGAACTCGTGCCAGAGCAGGAGCGAGACGCCGAGCGCGGCGCAGGCGATGCCGGCGACGTGGCGCGGCCGCAGCCGCTCGCCGAGGACGACGACGCTGTAGATCGCCGAGAAGATCGGCATCGTGTAGCCGAGGATCGCCGCCCGGCCCGACGACAGCGCCTGCACGGCGAGGATCGCCAGGATGTGCCAGATGATCATGTTGTTGACCGCGAGCTTGGCGAGGTCGGGCCAGTCGTTTCTGCGGATCACGAACGAAATGCGCTGCCAGCGCAGCACCGCCCACAGCACCGGCAGGCCGAGCCACATCGAGAGGGCGCGAAAGCCGAGCGGCGGGTAGCCGCTGACGCCCAGCTTCATCACCGGCCAGTTGAGGCCCCAGACGACGGTGAGGAAGACCAGCAGCCCGTACTGCTGTCGACTGAAGGCGAATTGGTGCGGGGACGGCGTGGCGTTCAGTGGCGGCCCAGGTAGCGCTTGCGCCAGAAGAAGACGCTCATGCCGACGCCGAGCGCCAGCATCAGCGAGAAGGCGACCCAGAAGCCGGTCGGGCTGTGGATCAGCGGCAGGCCCTCGAAGTTCATGCCGAAGAACCCGGTCACGAGGTTGAGCGGCAGGAAGATCGCGGTCAGCACCGTGAGCGCGCGCATGATGTTGTTGGTGCGGTTGCTCTGCTCCGAGAAGTGCATCTGCACCGCGGCCTCGGACGACGACTCGAGGCGGCGCACGTGCGCGAGCACGCGCTCGATGTGCTCGAGGACGTCGCGCGAGCGCACGCGCAGCTGCTCGCGCTCGCGCTTCTGCGCGTCGTCCTTCGGCGCGGGCCATTCCTCGAGCGCGTCGAGCCATTCGACGATCGCCGCGCGCTGGTCCTCGCAGGTGTCCTCGAGCAGGTGCAGCGCGTTGCGCGACTGCAGGAGCAGGCGCCAGCCGCCGGGGATGCCGCGCTCGCCGAAGAGCTGCTCCTGCAGCTCGTCGAGCTGCTTGGTGAGGAGGCGGCGAAGCTCGAGGTAGCTGTCGACCATGAAGTTGACCATGCGCAGCATCAGGTCGGCCGGGCTGGTCGGCATGCGCGCGCTGGCCCGGCCCTCGGCGGACGCGGTCTGGTTCTGCAGGCGGTTGGCGAAGAACTCGCGCACCTGGCAGTCGGTCGGATGGACGGTCACGAGGACGCGGTCGAAGACGACGAAGCCGACCGGGCTGGTGTCGATCATCTCGATCGCGCTCTGGCGGCCCTGCGTCGGCGACCCGTCCTCGTCGATCGCCGCGATCGCGCCGGCGGCGAGCCGCCTGAAGACGAGCAGGTCGTACGCCGAGGTGTAGTCGTAGCTCGACGGCCGCTGCGTGTTGAGCAGGTCGAGGACGTGCAGCTCGAACAGCTGCGCGCCGGTCCAGGCCTGCAGCCTGGCCTGCACGTCGGGCAGGGCCGCCTCGAACGCCGCACGCGTGGTCGCGACCCACACGTAGCCGGTCGGCGGCAGCGCCTCGGGAAGCGCCTCGAGCTCGCTGAACTGGTCGCCGACGATGTGGAACGAGCGCACCGGCTGCGGCATGGCCGGCTCTCGCTAAGGCAGGCGCTTGATCAGCCGCGCCGCGTCGCGCGCGAAGTAGGTGAGGACGCCGTCCGCGCCGGCGCGCTTGAACGCGCCGAGCACCTCCATCATCGTCGCGTCGTGGTCGAGCCAGCCGTTCTGCGCGGCCGCCTTGAGCATCGCGTACTCGCCGCTCACCTGGTACGCGAAGGTCGGCATGCGGAACTCGTCCTTGACGCGGCGGACGATGTCGAGATACGGCAGGCCGGGCTTGACCATCACCATGTCGGCGCCTTCGGCGATGTCGAGGGCGACCTCGCGCAGCGCCTCGTCGCTGTTGGCCGGGTCCATCTGGTAGACCTTCTTGTTGCTCTTGCCGAGGTTCGCGGCCGAGCCGACGGCGTCGCGGAACGGGCCGTAGAAGGCGCTCGCGTACTTGGCGCTGTAGGCCATGATCTTCGTGTGGATGTGGCCGGCGTTCTCGAGCGCGCCGCGGATCGCGCCGATGCGGCCGTCCATCATGTCGCTCGGCGCGACGATGTCCACGCCGGCCTCGGCCTGCACCAGCGCCTGCTTGGCGAGCACGGCGACGGTCTCGTCGTTGACGATGTAGCCGGTCGCATCGAGCAGCCCGTCCTGGCCATGGCTCGTGAACGGATCGAGCGCGACGTCGGTCATCACGCCGAGCCCCGGGAAGCGCTTCTTCAGCTCGCGCACGACGCGCGGCACCAGACCCTTGGGATTGAACGCCTCGCGGCCGTCGTCGCTCTTCAGCGACGGCTCGAGCACCGGGAACAGCGCGAGCACCGGGATGCCGAGCGCGACGCAGTCCTCGGCGACCGGATAGAGGCGGTCGAGCGTCACGCGCTGCACGCCCGGCATCGAGGCGACGTCCTGGACGACGTCGTGGCCGTCGAGGACGAACACCGGCAGGATGAGGTCGCTCGCGTGGACGCGCGACTCGCGAACGAGCTCGCGGCTCCAGGCGTCGCGGCGCAGGCGCCGCGGGCGGCTCGCGGGATAGGGGGGAGGCGTCAGCACGCCGCGATTCTAGGGACAGCCTCGAAAGGCCGGAGGGCGCGCCGATAATCGAAGCGATGGGTTCATCGTACTTGTGGGTCAAGGCCCTGCACATCGTCTTCGTGAGCAGCTGGTTCGCGGGCCTGTTCTACCTGCCGCGCCTGTTCGTGAACCTCGTCAGCGTCCCCGCCGACAGCCACGCCGAGCGCGAGCGGCTGCTGATGATGGCGAGGAAGCTCTACCGCTTCGCCGGCCTGCTCATGGTGATCGCGATCGCGCTCGGCCTCGTCCTCTGGCTCGTCTACGGCGTCGGCAAGGGGCCCGGCAGCTATTGGCTGCACGCCAAGATCGTTCTCGTCGTCGTCGCGATCGGCTACCACCACGCGTGCCGCTCGCTGCTGCGCAAGTTCGAGGAGTTCGCCAACACGCGAAGCGAGCGCTGGTTCCGCGTCTTCAACGAGACCGCGATCCTCCTCTTCACGGCGATCGTCGTCCTCGTCGTCGTCAAGCCGTTCTAGCGGGGATGGCGCGCCACCGCAGCACCGCCGTACCGCTGTCGTGGCTGTACGGGGCGCTCATCGTCTACGCGAGCCTCTATCCCTTCGTCGGCTGGCGCATCCCGGGCGTCGGCCCGCTCGACTTCCTGCTCCTCGGCTGGCCGCGCTACTGGACGACCTTCGACCTGGTCGCCAACCTGCTCGGCTACCTGCCGCTCGGCTTCCTGCTCTTCGTCGCCCTGGTTCGCGGCGGCCGCTCCGCCGGGAGCGCGGCGCTGCTCGCCGGCGCCGGCGCCGCGCTGCTGTCGCTGACGATGGAGATCCTGCAGAACTACCTGCCGCACCGCGTCTCCTCGAACGTCGACCTCGTTCTCAACGCGGCCGGCGCTGCGCTCGGCGTCGCGATCGGCCTGATGCTTCACTGGCGCGGCGGGATCGCCCGATGGCAGAAGGTGCGAGACCGCTGGTTCGTCGCGCGCAGCGCCGGCGGCTTCGCGTTGCTCGTGCTGTGGCCGGTCGGCCTGCTCTTTCCGACGGCGGTGCCGTTCGGCCTCGGCCACGTGCTGGGCCGCATCCAGCCGTTGCTCGTCGAGCTGCTCGCCGACACGCCGGCGGCGTCGTGGACGCAGGGCTGGAAGATCGCCGCCGTTCCTGCCGCCGAGGCCGCGCCGCAGGCGCTCACGTCGACGACGGAGCTCTCGATCATCGTCCTCGGTCTGCTCGCGCCGTGCCTGGTCGCCTTCACCATCGCGATGCCGGGCTGGCGGCGCACGGTGCTCGTGATCGGCGCCGCGCTGATCGGCGCCGCGACGACGACGCTGTCGACCGCGCTCAACTTCGGCCCGACGCACGCGTTCTCGTGGACGACGCACCAGGCCTGGCAGGCGCTCGTCATCGGCACCGGGGCCGCGATGCTGCTGAGCCTCGTACCGCGTCGCGTCGCCGCGGGATTCGGCCTGATCGCCCTGACCGCGCTCGTGATGCTGGTCGCGCAGGCGCCCGCCGATCCGTATTTCGCGCAGAGCCTGCAGGGCTGGGAGCAGGGACGCTTCATCCGCTTCCACGGTGCGGCCCAGTGGGTCGGCTGGTTGTGGCCGTACGCCGCGCTGACGTACCTCCTGGTCCGCCTGGCCGCGCGCGAGGTGCGCGCCTGACCGCGGCTGCCGCCCTCAGAGGCCGAGCAGCTGGCGTCCCAGTCGATGCGTCCGCGACGACGGCTCGGCGAGCTCGTGCAGCACGTCCATGTGATGCCGACCCGGCACCTCCTCGCACACCGTCACCGTTTGCGGCCCCCAGGCCGCGGCGATCGCCGCGTTCTGGCGCCTGAACTCCTCGCTCTCGTCGGCGCCGACCACCGCCACGAGGCGTCCCGGCGGCGCCGGCATCAGCGCCGGGCTCAGGCGGCGTGCCGAGGCCGCGTCGAGGTTGAGGTCGCCGGCCAGGAACGGCGCATGGCGCAGCGGCTCGAGCTCGAAGACGCCGGAGACGGCCAGCGCGCTCTTCACCAGATCGGCGGGCAGGTCGGGCGCGACCTGTTGCCAGCGGCAGGCGAGCATCATCGCCGCCAGGTGGCCGCCGGCGGAGTGGCCGGCGACGACGATGCGCGAGCGGTCGCCTCCGTGCTCGCCCGCGTGGCGCCAGGTCCAGGCGAGCGCCTGCACGAGCTGCAGCACGATGTCGTCGATCCGCACCGCGGGGCAGAGCGCGTAGTTCGGCAGCACGACCATCGCGCCGGCGGCGACGAAGGGGAGCGCGACGAACGACTGGTCGCGCTTGTCGAGCGCACGCCAGTAGCCGCCGTGGATGTAGACGAGCACCGGCGCGTCGGGCGATCGCGGCGCGAAGACGTCGAGCCGCTCGCTCGGCGCGGCGCCGTAGGCGACATCGAGCGTGCAGGCGAGGCTGGCGCGCGCGTGGTGCGAGCGCTCGTCCCACTCGCGCAGGATGGCCGGATGCTCGGGGATGCGGGCGCGGTTGTTGTATTGCGCATCGAACCATTCGGGCGACGGGCGCGCGGCCGCCTCCGCAGGAAGCTCGTCGAGGCCGGCGCGCTTCAC
>DATIDZ010000419.1:0-4426 GCA_035456045.1 Caldimonas sp. | reverse complement strand
GGTCCGGACACTGACGAGGCCGCGTCCGCAGCGGCCGGCGCCTTGATCGATGCGTCCGGGCGCTCGTAGGTCCCGATCAGGCAGCCGCTCGCCAGGCCGTGCTCCTTGATCGCGGCGAGGACCGCGTCGCGCCCGGGCGTGCCGTCGAACGTCGCGCCCGCCGTCAGCGCGAACAGCTGGAACACGTAGCGATGGACCCCGTGGCCCGGCGGTGGATCGGGCGGCAGCCACGCCGCCTGCAGATAGGAGTTTCGGCCCACGTTCAATCCAGCGCCTTCGTGGTCCGCGCTCGGCAGCGCACCCTCGGCCAGCGCGCCGTCCGCACCCTCCAGGCCGACGACGATGGCGTGCACCAGCGGCTGCGGCGTCGGCGCGTCGGCGTCTTCGACGATCGCGACGAGCGACGCGGCATCGGGCGGCACGCCGATCCACTGCAGCGGCGGCGACAGGCCCGGACCATCGGCCGTGTAGCGCGCCGGGATCGGCGCGTGGTCGACGAACGCGAGACTCGAGACGGTGAGCGACGCCATGCCCGCGCGCAGGTCCACGGCATGGAACGCGGTCTTCTCGAGGCCGGCGCGCTGTCCCCGAAGGGCATGGCCGACCACATCAGGCAGCTTCTCGAGCAGGGCGCACTCCCACGAGAGGAAACCGCCGAGCAGCATTCGTCGTGCCTGCCCCTCGCAAACGCAGGCGCGCCCCCGCTTGGGACGCTGTGGCGACGCGCCGGCGCGTCGGAAGCGATGGGATGGAGTTTGCGGCACGTCGCCGTTGCCGTCACGGCTGACGGGGCGTGAGAATGAGCTTCTGTGCTGTCGGCGGCGCCGTCCCCCTGCCGAGCCTCGGAAGGTCGACCATGATCGAACTCTCCAGCCTGATCTCTCGCCATGCACGCTACCGCGGTGATGCCATCGCGGTCGTCTTCGAGGAGCAACGGCTCAGCTGGACGCAGTTCGCCGCGCGCGTCGCGCAGGTCGGCCACATGCTGCGCGAGAACGGCATCGGCCGCGGCGACAAGGTGGCGACGCTCTGCGGCAACTCGCTCGAGCTCCTGGAGCTCTATTGGGCCGTGCCGACCATCGGTGCCGTGCTCGTGCCGCTCTCGCCGCTGCTGCTGCCCTCCGGCGTGGCCAGTCTCCTCGCGGGGTCGGAGGCGCGCTGCCTCGTCGCGCAAGCGGCGATGCTGCCGGTGCTGTCCGACATCCGCGACCGCCTGCCGCCGTCGGTGATCATCATCGGTGCGCAAGGTGGCGGCGGCTTCGTCGATTACGCCGAGGCGACGGCTGCGCAGCCGGCCGTGATCGAGCCCGCCGCAGTCGACGACGAGTCGCTCTTCAACAACATGTTCACGAGCGGCACCACCGGCGAGCCGAAGGGCATCATGCACTCGCACAAGGTGCGAGCCCTCTACGGATCGCTGATGGCGGCGGCCTTCCGGATGACGCCCGAGTCGCGCACCCTGCACACGGGCGCGATCGTCTTCAACGGCGCGTTCGTGACGCTGATGCCGACTTTCCTGCTCGGCGCGACCTATGTGCTCGAGCGCCAGTTCGAGCCCGCGGGCTTCGTCGACACGGTGCAGGCGCAAGGCATCACCCACATCATGATGGTGCCGGCGCAGATCGTCGCGCTGCTCGGCTCGCCCTGCTTCGACCCGTCGCGCCTCGCGTCCCTGCAGTGCATCCTCTCTCTGGGGGCGCCGCTTCTCCAGAAGGACAAGGACCGCCTCAACGCCGCGATGCCGGGCCGGCTTTACGAGCTCTACGGCTTGACCGAAGGCTTCATCACCATCCTCGACCGCGACGACGCGGTGCGCAAGAGCGGCTCGGTCGGCGTCCCGCCTCCCCTCAGCTCGATTCGCGTGATGCGCGACGACGGCACCGCCGCCGGGCCCGGGGAGTCCGGCGAGATCATCGGCCGAGGGCCCTTGATGATGAGCGGATATTTCGGCCGTCCGGATCTGACCGCGCAGACGGTGCGCGACGGCTGGATCTATTCGGGCGACATCGGCTACCTCGACGAAGACGGCTACCTGTACCTCGTCGATCGCAAGAAGGACATGATCGACTCGGGGGGCGTCAAGGTGTACCCGCGCGACATCGAGGAGATCGCCGCGCGCCATGCGGACGTCCGCGAAGTCGCGGTGTTCGGCGTGCCCGACGAGCGCTGGGGCGAGACGCCGCTGGCGGCGATCGTCCTCCGCGAAGGCGCGACGGTCGGCCCCGAAGCCTTGCGCGACTGGATCAACGAGCGCGTGAGCGCGCGCTACCAGCGGGTGTCGGCGGTGGTCGTGATGCCCGACTTCCCGCGCAGCGCGGCCGGCAAGACGCTCAAGCGCGAGCTGCGCGAGCCCTATTGGGCGGCGACCCGTCGGCGCATCTGACGCGCCATCAGAAGACGTAGCGCATCAGCCACTCGGCCACCAGGGCGGGCCGATCGTGCCCGTCCCGTTCGACCGTCACGTCGTAGGTGAGCTGGCGCTGGTCGGCCGAGACCACCTCGGCGCGCTGCAGCGCGAAGCGCGCGCGCAGGCGCGACCCGACGATCACCGGCGCGACGAACCGAACCCGGTTGAAGCCGTAGTTCAGCGGGTAGCGCGCACCCTCGACGTACGGGCAGACCTCGTACCCCATGGCCGGCACCAGCGACAGGGTAAGCATGCCGTGCGCGATGGTGGCCCCGAAGGGCGTCGCCTTGGCGCGCTCGGGATCCATGTGGAGGAAGTAGCGGTCGCCGGTCGTCGCGCCGAATGCGGCGATGGTCGCCTGGTCGACGTCACGCCATGCCGAGCACCCGATCTCCTGGCCGACGCGCTCGACCAGGGACTCCCACGTGGCGACGGTGGCCGGTCCTTCCATCGGAGCCCTCAGCGTGCTGCGATTCCCTCGTCGCTCCGCGTCATGCGGGTGCGCCGCCGCGACGACTAGACATCGATGTTGGCCACGCGCAGCGCGTTGCCTTCGATGAAGTTGCGGCGCGGCTCGACCTCGTCGCCCATCAGCATCGTGAAGACGCGGTCGGCCTCGAGCGCGTCGTCGAGCTGGACGCGCAGCAGACGGCGCACGGACGGGTCCATCGTCGTCTCCCAGAGCTGGGCCGGGTTCATCTCGCCGAGGCCCTTGTAGCGCTGGCGCGCGACCGCGCCCTCGGCCTGCTGGATCAGCCAAGCCATCGCCTCGCGGAAGTCGCCGACCTTGGCTTCCTTCTGGCGCTCGCCCTCGCCGCGCTTGACGACGGCGTCGGCGCCGACGAGGCCGCGAAAGGTGCGGCCGGCCGTGCTGAGCGCCTCGTAGTCGGCGCCGTGCACGAAGTCGGCCGTGATCACGCTCGACTTGACGTTGCCGTGGTGCAGCCGGCTGATGCGCAGCACGTGCTTGTCGGTGCGCCCGTCGAACTCGGCGGCGACCTCCGCGTCGACCAGCGCGGCCTGCAGCGCCGCCGCCGACTTCTCGGCCGCCTCCAGCGAATCGAGGTCGAGCTCGAGGCCGTTGGCGAGCGCGCGCAGCGCATCGACGTCCATCCAGTTCGAGAGCCGCTCGACGACATTCTTGGCGATCACGTACTTCTGCGCGAGCGCCTCGAGCGTCTCGCCCTGGAGCACCGGCGCGACGGCGCCGTCGGCGTGGCGGCCGGTCTCCAGGCGCGCGTCCTTGAGCGCCACGCGCATGAGGTACGCGTCGAGCTCGTGGCCGTCCTTCAGGTACTGCTCGTCCTTGCCGAACTTGACCTTGTAGAGCGGCGGCTGGGCGATGTAGATGTGGCCGCGCTCGACCAGCTCGGGCATCTGCCGGAACAGGAACGTCAGCAGCAGCGTGCGGATGTGGGCGCCGTCGACGTCGGCGTCGGTCATGATGATGATGCGGTGGTAGCGCAGCTTGGCGACGTCGAAGTCGTCGCCGCCGGTGCCCTTGCCGATGCCCGTGCCGAGCGCGGTGATCAGGGTCAGGATCTCGTTGCTGGTGATCAGCTTCTCGTAGCGCGCCTTCTCGACGTTGAGGATCTTGCCGCGCAGCGGCAGGATCGCCTGGAACTTGCGGTCGCGGCCCTGCTTGGCCGAGCCGCCCGCGGAATCGCCCTCGACGATGTAGATCTCGCAGAGCGCCGGGTCCTTCTCCTGGCAGTCGGCGAGCTTGCCGGGCAGGCCCATGCCGTCGAGGACGCCCTTGCGCCGCGTCATCTCGCGCGCCTTGCGCGCAGCCTCGCGGGCGCGAGCCGCCTCGACGATCTTCCCGCAGATGATCTTGGCGTCGGCCGGGTTCTCCTCGAGATAGTCGGCGAGCGCCTTGCTGACCACGTCCTCGACCGGGCCGCGCACCTCGCTCGAGACCAGCTTGTCCTTGGTCTGGCTCGAGAACTTCGGCTCGGGCACCTTGACCGTCAGGACGCAGGTCAGGCCCTCGCGCATGTCGTCGCCGGTGACCTCGAC
>DATIDZ010000418.1:0-11569 GCA_035456045.1 Caldimonas sp. | reverse complement strand
CCGAGTTCCAGCCCTCGACGCTGAGCAAGGACCAACAAGCCGCCGAGATGAAGTGGTTCATCGAGGCCGCGAAGAAACTGCAGGCCAAGGGCGTGAAGGAGATCTCGGTCGTCTCCGAGACCATCACGACGCACGAGTATGAATCGCGCACTCTCGCGAAGGCCTTCGAGGAGATCACCGGCATCCGCGTCAAGCACGACGTGATGCAGGAAGGCGATGTGGTCGAGAAGCTGCAGACCTCGATGCAGTCGGGCAAGTCGATCTACGACGGATGGATCTCCGACTCCGACCTCATCGGAACCCACTACCGCTACGGCAAGATCCTGGCGCTCTCCGACTACATGGCGGGCGCCGGCAAGGAGTGGACCAACCCCGGCCTCGACGTCAAGGACTTCATCGGCACGAGCTTCACGACCGCGCCCGACAAGAAGCTCTACCAGCTGCCCGACCAGCAGTTCGCCAACCTGTACTGGTTCCGCGCCGATCTCTTCGCGCGCCAGGACCTGAAGGACAAGTTCAAGGCCAAGTACGGCTACGACCTCGGGGTGCCGCTCAACTGGAGCGCCTACGAGGACATCGCCGCATTCTTCAGCGAGGACGTGAAGACGATCGACGGCAAGCCGATCTACGGCCACATGGACTACGGCAAGAAGGACCCCTCGCTCGGCTGGCGCTTCACCGACGCGTGGCTGTCGATGGCCGGCACCGCCGACATCGGCATCCCCAACGGCATGCCGGTCGACGAGTGGGGCATCCGCGTCGGCGCGGACAAGTGCACGCCGGTCGGCGCCTCGGTTTCGCGCGGCGGCGCGACCAACTCGCCGGCCGCCGTCTACGCGCTCACGAAGTACGTCGACTGGATGAAGAAGTACGCGCCCAAGGAAGCGAGCGGCATGACGTTCGGCGAGGCCGGTCCGGTGCCGGCGCAAGGCCAGATCGCGCAGCAGATCTTCTGGTACACGGCCTTCACCGCCGACATGGTCAAGCCTGGCCTGCCGGTGGTCAACGCCGACGGCACGCCGAAGTGGCGGATGGCGCCCGGCCCGAACGGCCCATACTGGAAGCAGGGCATGCAGAACGGGTATCAGGACGTCGGCTCGTGGACCTTCTTCAAGGACCATCCCGCCGACAAGACGGCAGCGGCTTGGCTCTACGCGCAGTTCGTGACCAGCAAGACGGTCTCGGCGAAGAAGTCGGTGGTCGGCCTCACGTTCATCCGCGAGAGCGACATCCAGCACGACTACTTCACCAAGAACGCGGCGAAGTACGGCGGCCTGATCGAGTTCTATCGCAGCCCCGCGCGCGTCGCCTGGACACCGACCGGCAACAACGTCCCGGACTACCCGAAGCTGGCGCAGCTCTGGTGGAAGAACGTCGCCGTGGCGGTGACGGGCGAGAAGACGCCGCAGGCGGCGATGGACACGCTCGCCGACGAGATGGACCAGGTGATGAGCCGGCTCGAGCGCGCCGGCATGGCGCACTGCGCCCCCAAGCTGAACCCCAAGGGTGACCCGAACAAGTACCTGAGCGACAAGGGTGCGCCGTGGAAGAAGCTCGCCAACGAGAAGCCTAAGGGCGAGACGATCGCCTACGACACGCTGCTCGGCGCGTGGAAGGCGGGCAAGGTCCGCTGAGGCGGGCGATCTGATCGGCAGCGCCCTGCGGCTGTCGGCGCCCTGTCGGCCTCGGCCGGCAGGGCGTCCTTCCATGAGGCGACGACCGGCGCGGCGCGCAAAGGTCAGCGCAGCACGGGCGCGTCCGGCAGCTCGTTGACGTCGACGTCGCCCGGCCGCGCGGCGAAGTGGCGCACCAGCAGCACGTCGACCGCGTCGACCGCGCGCAGCAGCCCGGCCTCGAAGTCGCGCGCCTGGAACGCGCTCTGCATCGACGCCGCGATCTCCGCCCATTCGGCCGCCGACACGACGCGGTTCAGCCCGCGGTCGGCGACGATCTCGATCGCCCGCTCGGCCAGCAGCAAGTAGATCAGGACGCCGTTGTTGCGCTCGGTGTCCCAGACGCCGAGCTTGCCGAAGAGCTTGACGGCGCGCTCGCGCGGCGTCGCGTTGCCGCGCAGGTAGCTGAGCGGCAGACCGGCCTCGACGACGACGCGGATCTCGCCGCTGTGGCGCTTCTCGCTCTCGGCGACGCGCGCCTCGACGCGCGCCAGCGCATCCTTGCCGAGCAGGCGCCTCGCATCGGCCTCGTCGACGAGGCGATGTCTGACCAGGCGAGCGAGCCAGTGCGCCATCACCACCGCCCCGAGGCGCCGCCGCCGTCGAAGTTGCCGCCGCCGCCGGAGCTGAAGCCGCCTCCGCCGCCGCCGAATCCTCCCCCGCCCAAGCCGCCTCCGCCGCCGCCCCAGATCACCGGACCGCCGAAGCCGCCGCGACGGCCGCCGCCGGCCCCCATCACGCCGACCAGGAACAAGGCCACGACGCCCGCGATCCCGGCGACGAGGAGGCTCGCGGTGAGGAACCAGCCGATCGCACCGACCGCACTGCCGGTCGCGAGCGCGCCGAGCTTCCTGCCCATGACGCTGCTCAGGATGCGGCCGACGATCGGCACGCCGACGAAGAGGAAGATCGCGATGTCCTGCCAGTCGAAGCCGATGCGCGGCTGCGGCCGCGGCGAATCGGCGCGCGGGGCGGGCAGCTTCTCGCCGGCGATGAGCGCGCCGAGCCGGTCGACCGCGACGTTGAGGCCGCCGGCGAAGTCGCCCGCCTTGAACGCGGGCAGGATGCTCTCGCGGATGATGCGGCTCGCAGCGACGTCGGGGATCGCCCCCTGCAGCGTCGCAGCGACCCGGATGTCGACGTCGCGGTCGTCCTTGGCGACGGTGAGCAGCAGGCCGTCGCCGACTTCCTTGCGGCCCAGCTTCCAGCTCGAGGCGACGCGCTGCGCGTACGAGAAGATGTCTTCCGGCCGGGCGGTCGGCACGATCAGGATCACGATCTGGGCGCCCCGCTCCTTCTCGATGGCGGCGAGCTTGGCGCTGAGCGCGTCCGCCTGGGCCGGCGTCAGCGTCGACGTCTGGTCGATGACGCGGCCGGTGAGGACCGGCACCGGCACGAGATCCTGCGCCTGCGCGGGGACGACGGCGAGCGCGGCGAGGAAGACCGCCGCAGCGAGGAAGGCGCGCATCAGCGCTCCCGGCTCTCGATCAGCGCGACGCGGGCTTCTCGAAGCTCACCGGCGGCGGCACCGAGATCTGCGCTTCGTTCGAGACGGTGAAGCTCGGCTTGGTCTTGTAGCCGAAGATCATCGCGGTGAAATTGGTCGGCACGCTGCGCACCTTGGTGTTGTACTGCTGGACCGCCGCGATGAACTTGTTACGCGCGACGGTGATCCGGTTCTCCGTGCCTTCGAGCTGGACGCGCAGGTCCTGGAACGCCTGGTTCGCCTTGAGGTTGGGATAGTTCTCGGTGACGACGAGCAGGCGGCTGAGCGCGCCGCTCAGCTCGCCCTGCGCGGCCTGGAACTTCGCGAACGCCTCCGGATCGTTGACGAGCGCAGGCGTCGCCTGGATCGCCGTCGCCTTCGACCGGGCCTCGATCACCTTGGTGAGCGTCTCCTGCTCGAAGTTCGCTTCGCCCTTGACGGTGGCGACGATGTTGGGAATCAGGTCGGAGCGCCTCTGGTACTGGCTCAGCACCTCGGCCCACGCCGCGGTGACCTGCTCGTCGAGCGTCTGGAATTCGTTGTAGCCGCAGCCCGGCAGGCCGAGCAGGGCAAGCGCCGAGAGGGCAGCCAGGCCGAGGCGTCGCAGCCACGGCAATTCGAGTCGAAGCATCGATTTCCTCCTCTGTGAAGCCTGACTATCCTACCGTGCGCCACGACGCACGACGCGGCGCGGCAAGGACTATGCTGTGTAGGTGACCGCCGCGATCTCCGTACCGTCGTTCGTCGTCCACGGCCCGTCCGCGCCCCGGGTCCCCCTCGTGCTCGACTCGCCGCACTCGGGCTTCGACTTCCCCGCCGACTTCGGCTCGCGGCTCGACGAGTTCGACCTGCGCGAAGGCGAGGACTGCTTCGTCGACCAGCTCTACCTGCCCGCGACCGAGCGCGGCGTCGGCCTGATCGCTGCGCTCGCGCCGCGCACCTACATCGATCTCAACCGGCACGCCGGCGACATCGACCTCGCCCTGATCGAGGGCGGCCGCTGGCCCGGCCAGCACGTGCCGAGCAGCAAGGCGCGCCTGGGCAAGGCGCTCGTCTGGCGCACGCTCGACGACGGCCGCGACATCTACGACCGGAAGCTCTCGGTCGCCGAGGTGCAGCGCCGCATCGAGGTCTTCCATCGGCCGTATCACGCCGCCGTTCACGAGCGCATCGAAGCGACGCACGCGCGCTTCGGGCGCAGCTGGCACATCGACTGTCATTCGATGAACGCCATCGGCGGCGTCCAGGGCGAAGGCGGCGAGGGCCGCGCGCGTCCGGACTTCGTCGTCGGCGACCGCGACGGCACGACGTGCGACCCCGGCTTCACCGAGTTCGTTCGCGCCTTCCTGGCGAACCTCGGCTACGACGTCCGCGTCAACGATCCGTACAAGGGCGTCGAGCTCGTTCGCGCCTACTCGAACCCCGCGGAGGGACGCATGAGCCTGCAGCTCGAGATCAACAAGCGGCTCTACATGGACGAAGCGACGCGAACCCCGAGCGCCGGCTTCGAGCCGCTCCAGCGCCAGCTCATGGCGCTCGTCGACGCGGTCATCGAGTACACGGCGGGCGAGCTCGCCGGGGCGGCGAAGCGATGAGCGCGTCGGCGTCGAAAGGCGCAAGCGCGGGCGCTCCGCAGCGCGTGCAGCTCAAGCGCAGCGCCGGCTGGAAGATGCCGGCCAACACGCTGAAGGTCGATCGCACGACGCGCTGGGGCAATCCGTTCACGATCGCCGAGTGCGGCAGCGCCGCCATCGCGGTCGCCCGGCACGGGCGCTGGATGCGCGGCGAGATCGCCGCACCGGGCGGCGTCGAGCCGCCGACGCGCGAGGTGCTGCGCGCCGCGCTCGGCGGCCGCAACCTCGCCTGCTGGTGCGCGGTCAACGGTCCGTGCCACGCGGACCTCCTGCTCACCCTCGCCAATCCTCGCTGAGCGACACCGCGCTCTGATCCGTCCCGTCGCGCATCGCGGCGGAGGATCCCGGCGCGCGTCAGGCACGAGCGCTGCGCGGCAACGACAGCGTCGCCACGGCGCCGCCGCCGCCCTGGTTCTTGAGCGTCGCCCGGCCGCGGTGGAGGTCGGCGATCTCCTTGACGAACGACAGGCCGAGGCCCGTGCTCTTCTTGGCCGTCGCCGGCCGCGCCAGCGAATAGAACTTCTCGAACACCTTGCCTTCGGCGAAGTCCGGGATGCCCGGACCGCGATCGCGGACGACGAGGTCGCAGGTGCGCGCGTGCGCCTCGACCGCGATCGTGACGCGGCCGCCGCGCGGCGAGAAGTCGAGCGCGTTGTCGACCAGGTTGGCGAGCGCGCGCTGGAGGAGGAAGGCATCGCCTTCGACCACCGGATCGTCGTCGCCGGGCAGCACTACGACGACGAGGCCGCGCGCCAGCGCCGCCGGCGCGGCGCTCGCCGCCACCTCCGCAGCAAGCGCGCGCAACGGCACCGGCACGGCGCCGTCGAGGCTCTTGCGCGATTCGAGCGCGGTCAGCTCCATCATGCGGTCGACCAGCTCCTGGATGCGCTGCGTCTCGCGCGCGATGTTGGCGACGAAGCGGGCGCGATCGGCATCGGCCATCGGCTCCTGCAGCAGCTCGGCCGCGCCGCGGATCGCCGACAGCGGCCCCTTCACCTCGTGCGTCATCGTCTGCACGTAGTCGGCGACGTAGTTGCGGCCGGCGAGCGCGTCGCGCATCTCGTCGTAGGCGGCGCCGAACGCGCCGAGGGCGCGCCGGCCGAGGCGCGGCAGCGAGAAGCTGCGCTCGGCGCGGACGTAGCGCACGTAATCGGAGATGACGCCGAACGGCCGCACCAGCCAGACCGACAGGATGACGACGAGCAGCAGCACCGCGACCACCGAGGTCGCGCCGAGCTCGAGCGTCTTCTTGCGCGCCGCCTCGACGTACTGGCCGAAGCTCTGCACGGGCTTGCCGACGCTGACGACGCCGATGATCTCGCCCGCGCCGGCCGCCGACGTGTCGTGGATCGGCGCGGCGACGTACATCACCGACGTGCGCGGATCGCCTTCGACGTCGGGCGTCGTGCGCGCGCCGTAGCGGCCGCGCAGCGCGAGGTAGACGTCGTGCCAGCGGGAGTGGTCGGCGCCGACCTGCGACGGCGGCGCGTCGACCGTCGACACCGCGCCCGACGCCGCGCCCGCCGGGACCGCCGCGCGCGAATCGAAGACGACGGTGCCCTGGCGATCGACAACCGTCATGCGCAGCTCGACGCGCGTCTTCTCGACTCCGTAGATGTCGGCCTGGAAGCGGCGGGCGTAGAGCGATCGGAACACCGGCTCGAGCGCGTCGGTGCGCAGGACGCCGTCCGACGACGCGTTCTCGACCAGCGCGGCCATCAGCTGGGCGGTGTCCACCAGCGAGTCCTCGGCCGACTCGCGATAGCGCGGATCGATGTCGCCCAGCTGCCGGTACATCAGGAAGCCGACGCCGAGCGCATAGGCGACGAGGATGCCGATGAAGATGCGCGTGCGCTTGGTCAATGAGGCCCCCACGCTCTCTTCGTTCGCTGCCCCCCGAGGGGGCGCGGCCGGGCTTGGGAGCGGCGCGGCGCCCGGCCGGACGCGTTGAACGGAAGCCCAGGCCCGATCACGAAATCGAAGACGGCAGGTCCTCCGCGAGCGCGTAGCCGCTGCCGCGCAGCGTGCGGATCGGCTCCTGCCCGGGTGCGATCGCCTTCATCTTGGCGCGCAGCGTCTTGACGTGCGCATCGACGGTGCGGTCCATGCTGTCGCTGTCGTCGCCCCAGACGCGGTCGAGCAGCGCTTCGCGCGTGAACACGTGGCCGGGCCGCGACGCCAGCGTCTTCAGCAGGCCGAACTCGTAGCGCGAGAGCTCGAGCGCGCGGCCGTAGTAGCGGACCTGCATGCGACCTTCGTCGACGACGATGGGCCCGGCCGCCGGCGTGCCGACCGACGCCGTCGCGCCGCCTGCTGCGGCGGCACCTCCCCGCGCGGTCCGGCGCAGGACGGTTCGCACGCGCGCGACCAGCTCGCGCGGCGAGAAGGGCTTGGCGATGTAGTCGTCGGCGCCGAGCTCGAGGCCGACGACGCGATCGATCTCGTCGCTGCGCGCGGTGAGGAAGACCACCGGCACGTCGCTCGTCTCGCGGATGCGCTTGAAGATCTCGAACCCGCTCGCGTCGGGCAGCCCGACGTCGAGGATGACCAGCGCCGGCGCTTCCCGCGCGATGCGCTGCAGCGCTTCCTCGCCGGTCGCGCACCAGGCCGGCTCGAAGCCGTCGGTGCGCAGCGCGTACTGGAGGGTGTCGGCGATGCCGGGCTCGTCCTCGACGATGAGGATCTTGGGCTTCATTGCGAGGGCAGGAAGCCTTCGATCGACAGGTAGCGCTCGCCCGTGTCGTAGTTGAAGCCCAGCACCGTGGCACCGGCCGGCAGCTCGGGCAGCTTCTGCGCGATCGCCGCCAGTGTCGCGCCGGAGGAGACGCCGACGAGGAGGCCTTCCTCGCGCGCCGAGCGCCGCGCCATCTCGCGCGCCGCCTCGGCCTCGACGAGGATCACGCCGTCGAGCAGCTCGACGTGCAGGTTCTTCGGCACGAAGCCGGCACCGATGCCCTGGATCGGGTGCGGGCTGGGCGCGCCGCCGCTGATCACCGGCGACGCCGCCGGCTCGACCGCATAGACCTTGAGCTTGGGCCACATCTTCTTCAGCACCTGGGCGCAGCCGGTGATGTGGCCGCCGGTGCCGACGCCCGTGATCAGCGCGTCGACGCCGCTCGGGAAGTCGGCAGCGATTTCCTGCGCCGTGGTGCGCACGTGGATGTCGATGTTGGCGGCGTTGTCGAACTGCTGCGGCATCCACGCGCCGGGCGTCGCGGCGACGATCTCCTGCGCCCGCGCGATCGCGCCGTTGACGCCCTTCTCGCGCGGCGTCAGCTCGAAGCGCGCGCCATACGCGAGCATCAGGCGCCGCCGCTCGACGCTCATGCTGTCGGGCATCACCAGCACGACCTTGTAGCCCTTGACGGCGCCGACCATCGCCAGGCCGACGCCGGTGTTGCCCGACGTCGGCTCGACGATGGTCGCGCCGGGCTTGAGCGCGCCCGAGGCCTCCGCCGCCTCGACCATGGCGACGGCGATCCGGTCCTTGATCGAGCCGCCCGGGTTCGACCGCTCGCTCTTGATGTAGACGCTGTGGCCCGAGCCGAAGAGCCGGTTGATGCGGATGTGCGGCGTATTGCCGATCGTGTGCAAGACGTCGTTGGCGAGCATGCCCGGGGCCTTCGCAATAGCGGGTCGCGTTCATTATGTCCGCGCGCGGCGACAATCCGGCGATGCCCGCGCCCCTCGCCAACGACACCTTCCTGCGCGCCTGCCTCTCGCAGCCGACGCCCTACACGCCGGTCTGGCTGATGCGCCAGGCGGGACGCTATCTGCCGGAGTACCGGGCGACGCGCGCGCGCGCCGGCAGCTTCATGGGCCTGGCGACGAGCCCCGACTTCGCCACCGAGGTGACGCTTCAGCCGCTCGAGCGCTTCCCGCTCGACGCCGCGATCCTCTTCAGCGACATCCTGACCGTCCCCGATGCGATGGGGCTGGGGCTGTCGTTCGCCGAAGGCGAAGGGCCGCGCTTCGCCCATCCGCTGCGCGACGAGGCCGCCGTCGCTCGACTGCACGTGCCCGACATGGCGCGGCTGCGCTATGTCTTCGACGCCGTCGCGTCGATCCGGCGCGCGCTCGCCGGCAAGGTGCCGCTGATCGGCTTCGCAGGCAGTCCCTGGACGCTCGCCTGCTACATGGTCGAGGGCGCCGGCTCCGACGACTACCGCCTCGTCAAGACGATGCTGTACGACCGGCCCGACCTGCTGCACCGCATCCTCGCCATCAACGCAGAAGCGGTCGCGCTATACCTCAATGCGCAGATCGACGCCGGGGCGCAGGCGGTGATGGTCTTCGACAGCTGGGGCGGCGTCCTCGCCGACGGCGCGTTCCAGGCGTTCAGCCTGGCCTACACGCAGCGCGTCCTCGACCTGCTGCAGCGCGACGCCGACGGTCGTCGCGTGCCGCACATCGTCTTCACCAAGGGGGGCGGCCCGTGGCTCGAGGCGATCGCGGCGTCGGGGGCGGATGTCGTCGGCGTCGACTGGACGGTCGACCTTCGCTCTGCGCGCAAGCGCGTCGGTCCCGGCATCGCCTTGCAGGGCAACCTCGATCCGGCAGCGCTGTTCGCCGCGCCCGACGCGATCCGGCGCGAGGTGGCGGGCGTGCTGGCCGGTTTCGGCGCCGCCGACGACGCAGGCAGCCGCAACGGGCACATCTTCAACCTCGGCCATGGCATCAGCCAGCACGCCCCGCCGGAGAGCGTCGCCGTCCTCGTCGACGCGGTTCATCGGTTGTCGGCGCCCTATCACGGGGCGCCGGCGTGAACAAAGTCACGAAGCGCGACATCGTGAATTGATGCGGGTGAGTGAGCGCTCAGGGCTTGACTTATCCCCACGACTTCGTTCTGTCACGAACTGCGCTATATCTGTTGCGCCGCATCATCAGCAAAACCGAGTTCTTCGCTAAGTTGTTGATTTTGCTCACCTCCTCTGCGTGCCGCGAAAGCAGGCAAGCTGGTGTGAAGCCAAGCAGGACAAGCGTTTCGGGGCCGCCGGGCGGCTTTACCCACAAAGTTTTCCACAGCCGCGGTGGAGAATTGCAAAAGGGTCGGCAAATCATCGACTTACGGGTCGTATCTGAAGAGCGCCTGAAGAGCTTTCAGAACGCACCAGCGGCGGCCCATGGCGGGGGCTGAAGCGACCGTCGGCGTGCTCGTCGATGCGCCCCGACACGCGGGACTCACCTCGACGCTCACCTATCGAAGTCAGCGCCCGCTCGACGCCGGGCTTTTGGTGCGCGTTCCCTTCGGCCGCCGCGAGGTGGCTGGACTGACATGGGCAGCGCCCTCCGCGCACGACGCCCCGGGCGAGTTGCGCGACGTCGCCGAGGTCTGCGACGCGCTGCCGTCGCTCGGCGCGGACTGGTGTGCGCTGGTCGAGTTCACGGCGGGCTATTACCAGCGCAGCGTCGGCGAGATCGCGCTCGCCGTGCTGCCGCCGGAGCTGCGCAAGCTCGGACGCGATGCCGTCGCCGACCGCGTGCGGCGTCTGCACCGGGCCTTGGCGCGAGCGAGCGACGACGCCGCGGCGGGCGTCCCTGCCGAGGCCCCGCCGGAGCTGACCGCCCATCAGCACGAGGCGGTGACCGCCATCGACGCCGCGATCGCCGACGCGGCGCCGGGGACGACGCTCCTGCACGGCGTCACCGGCAGCGGCAAGACGGAGGTCTACCTGCGCGCTGCGGGCCTGGCGCTGGCGGCGGGGCGTCAGGCGCTCGTCCTGGTCCCGGAGATCAACCTCACGCCGCAGCTCATCGATCGCTTCACGCGCCGCTTCGCCGGCCGCCGCATCGTCGCCTTGCACAGCGGGCTGACGCCGGCGCAGCGGCTGCGCGGATGGCTGGCGGCGCAGCTCGGGCTCGCCGACCTCGTGCTCGGCACGCGCCTGGCGGTGTTCGCGCCGTTGCCGCGGCTCGGCGTCGTCATCGTCGACGAAGAGCACGACGCGTCGTACAAGCAGCAGGAAGGCGCGCGCTATTCGGCACGCGACCTCGCCGTGTGGCGCGGCCGACGCGAGCGCGTCCTGGTCGTCCTCGGCTCGGCGACGCCGTCGCTCGAGACCTGGCAGCGCGCGGAGGTCGGCCGCTACCGGCGCCTCGTCCTGCCGGAGCGGATCGGCGGCGCGGCGTGGCCCGCGGTCCGGGTCGTCGACATGAGCCGCCTGGCGAAGGCGACGGTCGGCCTGCGCGCCAGTGCGCCGCCCCCGGCGCTGGCGCCGCCGATCGTCGCCGCGCTGCACGAGCGCATCGCGCGTGGCGAGCAGAGCCTGGTCTTCCTCAACCGGCGCGGCTACGCGCCGGTGCTGCAGTGCGGCGAGTGCGGCTGGCTGAGCGGCTGTCCGCACTGCAGCGCGTGGCGTGTCTTCCACAAGCAGGATCGGTCGCTGCGCTGCCACCACTGCGGCCTCGCCGAGGCGGTGCCGCGCGCCTGCCCCGACTGCGGCAATCCCGACATCGCGCCGGTCGGACGCGGCACCGAGCGGCTCGAGGAGCAGCTCGCGGCGTTGCTTCCCGAGGCCCGGATCGCGCGCATCGACGCCGACACGACGCGCCGAAAGGGCGCGCTCGAAGCGACGCTGGGGGCCGTGCATGCCGGCGAGGTCGACATCCTCGTCGGCACCCAGATGGTGGCGAAGGGGCACGACTTCCGCCGCATCAGCCTGGTCGCCGCGATCAATCCCGACACGTCGCTCTTCAGCAGCGACTTTCGCGCGCCCGAACGGCTGTTCGCGCTGCTCATGCAGGCGGCCGGGCGAGCCGGGCGCGACGCCGGCAGC
>DATIDZ010000417.1:0-16927 GCA_035456045.1 Caldimonas sp. | reverse complement strand
AGCGCCATCGACACCGCCGAGCGCAGCCCGACGAAGGTCGGCTGCAGGCTCTCCCAGATCAGCACGTCCTTGAACACCTGGCCGCGCGAGGCGCCCATCACCCGCGCCGCCATGACGCGCTGCTTCCTCGCGTTGATGACGCCGTAGGCGCTGTTGAAGACGACGATCAGCAGCGCGCCGAATGCGGCGATCGCGACCTTGTTGATGTCGGAGACGCCGAAG
This sequence comes from Caldimonas sp., assembly GCA_035456045.1. Classification (GTDB taxonomy): domain Bacteria; phylum Pseudomonadota; class Gammaproteobacteria; order Burkholderiales; family Burkholderiaceae_C; genus Schlegelella_A. The sequence continues at coordinate 16,705 of DATIDZ010000417.1, read as the reverse complement.
ATCAGCAGGAACAGGGGGATCAGCGCCGACGACGGCGTCGAGCGGAAGAAGTCGATCAGGAACTCGACGCTGCGGTACGCCTTCTCGTTGCTGCCGAGGACGACGCCGAGGGGAACGCCGATCACGGCCGCGATGAGGAAGGCCTCGAGCGTGCGCAGCACCGTGACGGCGAAGTCGGTCAGGAGCGGCCCGCCGGCCAGGCCGGAGACCAGCGCGCCGAGCGTCGCCGCCGGCGTCGGCAGCAGGATCGGCTTGATGAAGCCGAGGCGGACGACGAGGTCCCACGCGACGAAGAGGATCAGCGGCCCGACGGCGGGGAGCAGGCGCTGCCAGTCGAATCGCTTCGGCGCGGGTCGGGCGACGTCGCTCGGCGCGTTCCAGGGCGCGGCGGCGACCGTGGTGGTGGCATCGGCCATGGTCAGCCCTTGAACAGCATCGGCTCGACGGCGACGCGCTTCTCGAAGATGCCCTTGTCCGAGAACAGGTCGTAGAACTTCTGGAAGTAGGCGACGTCGCTCGCCTTGAACTCGTTGTAGAGCATGTACGACGCGAGCGGCACCTCGGCGGTGAGCGGCCCCTCGATCGCGGTGTAGCCCTTCATGAACTGGCGCGCCTCGTCGGGCTTCGTTCGCACGAGCTCGATCCCGCGCGCGTACGCGGCGATGTACTTCTTCGTTTCGGCGGGGTACTTCTTGATGAACTCGGTCGTCAGGCTGGCCGAGCCGCCGTGCCACGGCGCCTGCGGGTCGCCGAGGATGTAGTGCGCGACGACACCGGCTTCGAGCACGCGCGTCGTGCCGTTGAGCCGGCCGACGGTGCCGGTCGGCTCGAGCGTATAGACGGCATCGATCTGGCCGGCGGCGATCGCGGCGACGTGCTGGCCGATCGGCAGCTCGGTGACGCTCATCGCGCCGGCGCCCGACCGCTCGAGCATGGTCTTGGCGAGGGTGACGTTCTGGATGCCCGGCCCGGACGCGACGCGCTTGCCCTTGAGGTCGGCAATCGTCTTCACCGGGCTGTCCTTCGGCACCAGGAACTCCTCGAGCACGTGCCTGGCGTTGCTCGGGTTGGTCGCGAAGATCTTGAACAGGCCCGGCTGCGCGATCTCGCCGATGGCGAGGTTGGCCGAGCCGGTGCCGTTCGAGCTGCCGTCGGAGCGGCCCGAGAGCATCGCTTCCATCACCTGCTGCGCGCCGGCGAACTTGAGCGGCTCGACGTCGAGGCCGGCGTCCTTGAAGTAGCCCTTCTCGACCGCGGCGAAGAACGGCAGGCCGGCCGCGACCGGCCAGAAGCCGATCCTGATCTTCGGCGCCGACTGGGCGCGGCCGAGGCGCGGCACGCCGAGCGCGGCGAGCGCGCTGACGGCGCCCGCGCCGACGACGATCGCGCGACGGCGCCGATCGGCGAGCGGGGCGATGGCGGTGCGACGCGGGGCGAGGGGCGATGTCATGGCGGTTCCTTGTTGACGAAGACGTTCAGCGGGCGATCACGCGCCGTGCGCGGCATCTGCAGAGGAAGCGAGGCTGGCGAGGTAGGCGCGCCAGCCTCCGTGCACCGTGATGTCGCGTGCGCCTGCGAGCGCATGCGATTCGCACAGGAAGCCGTGCACGCGACGTCCGTCGAGCAGCTCGATCGACCCGATGCCGAGCGGCGCAGCGACGGACGCAAGAAAGGCGCCAACCCGCGTGCTCGGCACCGCCCACACCTCGACCTCGATCGATGCGCCGTTCTCGGCGACGCGGACGAGGCCCGGCTTGGGCGGCGTCGTGTGGGGGAGCGCGAACAGCCGGTAGCGCGGCGCCGTGTGCGTCGCCTCGCAGAAGTGCGCGCCGAGGGCGACGAGCTGCGCATTGAGCGGCAGGCCGCGCAGGTGCGCGCCGACGACGACGATCGACAGCGTCTCCTCGCTCGCCGGCCATCCCTTCGCGTCGAGCTCGCCCGGCGCGGCGTGGGCGAGCTTGCGCGGCGTCGCCCCGATCGGCAGGTCGACGTGTGCCTGCCAGCGCGCACCGAAGCGCGCGAGCGCCGCGTCGTGGCCGCGCGGCGCGACGAAGGTCACCCCGAACGGCAGGCCGCTGCTAGCGAAGCTCGCCGGCAGCGCGAGCGCGCACCAGCCGAGCAGGTTGACGAAGTTGGTGTACGCGCCGAGCCGCGCGTTGGCCGCGATCGGCTCCGCCTCGACCTCGTCGTGGCGGGGATGGCCCGGCGCGCTCGGCGTCATCAGCAGGTCGACGCGCTCCCAGAGCGCGCGCATGTCGCGCTGCGCCGCGCGCAACGCGTACAGGCCGCGGAAGGCGTCGGTCGCGGTCATCGCCCGCGCCGCGGCGATGACCGTGCGCACGGTCGGCTCGATCGCCTCCGGATGGCGATCGAGCAGAGTCTCGACGACCGCGTGCCGCTCGGCCACCCACGGCCCCGCGTACAGCTGCTCGGCGACGGCATGGAGCGGTGCGAAGTCGATCGGCACGACCTCGTGCCCGAGCTCGCGCAGCGCCGCGACCGATTGCTCGAATGCCGCGCCGTAGCCGACGTCGCCGTGGAAGATCGCCTGCGACGGGATGCCGACGCGGAGCGCTGCGCGCGCTTGCGCCGGGCCGGGAGTGAAATCGCTGTAGGCGTCGCCGTCGTCGCTGCCTTCGATGATCGCGAGGACGCGCGCGGCGTCGCCGACTCCGAGCGCGAGGATCGAGACGCAGTCGACGCTGCGGCACGCCGGCACGACGCCGCGCGTGCTCACGCGTCCGGGCGTCGGCTTCAGGCCGACGATGTTGTTGAACGCGGCCGGGATGCGGCCCGAGCCGGCGGTGTCCGTGCCGAGCGCGAACGGCACGTCGCCGCGGGCGACGACGACCGCCGACCCGGAGCTCGAGCCGCCGCTGATCCGCTCGGCCGCGAAGACGCTGCTCGGGCGGCCGTAGGGCGAGCGCGTGCCGACCAGGCCGGTCGCGAACTGGTCGAGGTTGGTCTTGCCGACGCAGACGGCGCCGGCCGCGATCAGCTTGTCGACCGCGTGCGCGTGGGCGGCGGCAACGTAGCGAAACGCCGGGCACCCGGCCGTGGTGGCCAGGCCGGCGACGTCGATGTTGTCCTTGACCGCGAACGGCACGCCGAAGAGCGGCATCGTGCGACGGACGGCGGCCGCGTCGGCGCAGCGCGCGGCACGCACCTCGAGCGATGCGACCTGGCTCTCGATGCCGGCCCGGTCGACGAGCGCGATCCACACGCCCGGCGGGCTTTCGACCTCGAGGCGCCGCTGCAGGGCGAGCAGCGGCTCGCGCGGCGATCCCGCCCGCTCGCACCGCGCGATCCAGTCGTCAATCGTGAGCAGCGTCGGATCGGCCATGCAACGGTCTGGTGCGCCCCTGGTATACCGATGCGTGTACTGCACGAAATGTGCCGGCCTGTCGGGCCGATCGGCGGCGAGCGCTCATCGACGAGCGCGCGGCAGGCCAGTAGATGAGGCCGGAGATCGTCGCGACCCAGACGAGGGCGAGGACTCGATTCGCCGACCTGCTCGGTCTGGACCCTCGGCGTTTCTGGCGATACTTGCCGCCCCATGACCGAACTCAGCCCCGAAGTGCGGCGTCGCCGCACCTTCGCCATCATTTCCCACCCCGACGCCGGCAAGACGACGCTGACCGAGAAGCTCCTGCTTTTTTCGGGCGCGATCCAGATCGCCGGCTCGGTCAAGGCGAGGAAGGCCTCTCGGCACGCCACCTCCGACTGGATGGAGATCGAGAAGCAGCGCGGCATCTCGGTCGCGTCGTCGGTGATGCAGATGGAGTACCGCGGCGCGGTCATCAACCTGCTCGACACGCCCGGTCACCAGGACTTCTCGGAAGACACCTACCGCGTCCTCACCGCGGTCGACGCGGCGCTGATGGTGATCGACGCGGCGAACGGCGTCGAGCCGCAGACGCGCCGCCTGCTCCAGGTCTGCCGCGCCCGCAACACGCCGATCCTCACCTTCGTCAACAAGATGGACCGCGAGGTGCAGGAGCCGCTCGCGCTGATGGACGAGATCGAGCGCGAGCTCGGCATGAGCGTCGTGCCGTTCACGTGGCCGGTCGGGATGGGCAAGCGATTCCACGGCGTGATGGACCTGCGCGCGGCGCAGATGCGCGTGTTCGCGCCGGGCGAGGACAGGAAGGGGGCCGACGACGAGATCCTCGCGGGCATCGACAACCCCGCCTACGCCGAGCGCTTCGGCGAGGAGTACGCGCACGCCAAGAACGACATCGACCTGCTGCGCGACGCCGCGCCCGAGTTCGACGAGGCGGCCTTTCTCGCCGGCCGGCAGACGCCGATGTTCTTCGGCTCGGCGATCAACAACTTCGGCGTGCGCGAGGTGCTCGACTCGCTCGTCGACCTCGCGCCGCCGCCGGGCGATCGCGTGGCGATCCAGCGAACGGTCGCCCCGGACGAGCCCAAGTTCAGCGGCGTCGTCTTCAAGATCCAGGCCAACATGGATCCGGCGCACCGCGACCGCATCGCGTTCGTCCGCGTCGCCTCGGGCCACTTCGAGCGCGGCATGCGCCTGAAGGTGGTTCGGTCCGGCAAGGAGCTGCGGCCCAACACCGTCGTCAGCTTCCTGTCGCAGCGGCGCGAGCTGCTCGACGAGGCCTATGCCGGCGACATCATCGGCATCCCGAACCACGGCGTGCTGCAGCTCGGCGACACGCTGAGCGAAGGCGAGGTGCTGCAGTTCACCGGGCTGCCGTTCTTCGCGCCCGAGATGTTCCGCTCAGTCGAAGTGGCCGACCCGCTGCGCACCAAGCAGCTTCGCGCCGGCCTGACGCAGCTCGGCGAGGAAGGCGCGATCCAGGTGTTCCGCCCCGTTGCCGGCTCGGTGCTGCTGCTCGGCGCCGTCGGCCAGCTGCAGTTCGAGGTCGTCGCGCATCGGCTCGAGCACGAGTACGGCGTCAAGGCGCGGATCCAGCCGAGCCGCTTCCAGGTCGCGCGCTGGGTGACGTGCGATCCGGCGGACGGGGGCGACAAGGAGCTGCAGCGCTTCATCGACGCCAACCAGCACCGCGTCGCCTACGACGCCGTCGATGCGCCGACCGTGCTCGTCGAGTACGCGCCCGAGCTGCGCGCGATCGAGGCCAACTGGCCGAAGATCCGCTTTCATGCCCTGCGCGAGCACGCCGGGCTGGTGTTCCAGCGGCAGCTGGAGGGCTGACCCGGCGCCGCGCCTTCGTCCAGGCTCAGTGCTTGCCCTTCTTGCCGTGGCCGTGGTCGCCATCGCCGTGGTCACCCTGATCGTCGTGCTTGTCCCAGCCGCGATGGCGCCCGTTGTTCCAGCCCGGATGCTCGTGCTCGTAGCGCTCCCGCACCCACTCCTCGCGAACGAAGTAGACCGGCTGGCCGCACGCCGCGTAGCGGCCGCAGTAGCGGCGCCAGTTCTGCTGATGCGCCGGCGGCACGTAGAGATAGACGGGCGGGCGCTCGACGACCACGGGCGACGTCGTGACGATCACCGGCTGCGGCTGGTGCAGCGCGGGACGCGGCACGTCGCCGATGTTGATGCGGCCATAGACGCCGGGCTGGTTGATGCCGATCGAGACGCTGGTCGAGACGGTCGTCTGCGCGGTGGCCGCGCCGACGCCGCTTGCGGCAACGACGAGCGCGAGAATGGTCTTCATGGATCGCTCCTGGTTCGGGGATCGGAAGTTAACGTGCGAACACGCTCGCGGACATCACCGCCGGGCGCGAACGAACCCGCTTTGCACACCTTCACACGACACGCGCTCGCGCTCGCGCGACAAGCTGTAAATGGACGTGACAGCACCTCACGGGCGTGACCGCCTGTCGCTGTATCTGGACCTGATCCGCTGGGATCGGCCTGCCGGGACGCTGCTGCTGCTCTGGCCGACGCTGTCGGCGCTCTGGATCGCCGCGGGCGGCTTTCCGGGCTGGCAGCTGCTCGTCGTCTTCGTCGTCGGCACCTTCCTCATGCGCAGCGCCGGCTGCGCCGCCAACGACGTCGCCGACCGCGACTTCGATCGCCACGTCAAGCGCACGGCCGAGCGTCCGGTGACGCGCGGTGCGATCGGCGTCGGCGAGGCGCTGACGCTGGGCGCGATGCTCGCGGTCGTCGCCTTCGCCCTCATCCTCACCACCGGCCTGGCGGCGGTCGCGTGGAGCGTCGTCGCCCTCGCCGTCACGCTCGTGTACCCGTTCAGCAAGCGCATCTTCGCGATGCCGCAGGCGGTCCTCGGCATCGCCTTCAGCTTCGGCATCCCGATGGCGTTCGCCGCGGTGCGGGGCGGCGGGTCGTGGTCGATCGATTCGCTCGCCGGCGCGGTCCCGGCGCTCGCGTGGTGGCTGCTCCTCGGCAACCTGTTCTGGGTGCTCGCCTACGACACGGAGTACGCGATGGTCGATCGCGACGACGACCTGCGCATCGGCATCAAGACGTCGGCGATCACGCTCGGCCGGTACGACGTCGCCGCCGTGATGCTGTTCTACGCCGCCTTCCTGTCGATCTGGGCCGCGATCGGTGCCTCCCTCGCCTTCGGCTGGCCGTACTTCGCCGGCCTGGCGACGGCGGCGGCGACGGCCGCGTGGCACTTCACGCTGATCCGCACGCGCACGCGCGAGGGGTGCTTCCGCGCCTTTCGCCTCAACCACTGGCTCGGCTTCGCCGTCTACGCAGGCGTCGTCGCGCAGTTCGCACTGCGCTGACGACGACGCCCTCCTTCAGGCGCGGCGCTCGAGCGACGTCAAGGTGTCGCGCAGGGCGGCGACGGCGAGGTCGACGTGCTCGCTCTCGACGACCAGCGGCGGCGCGAAGCGGACGACCGTGCCGTGGGTGTCCTTGCTCAGGACGCCGCGCGCCAGCAGGCCTTCGCACACCGCGCGAGCGCTCGCGAAGGCCGGGTCGATCTCGACGCCGACGAGGAGGCCCTTGCCCCGCACCTCGACGATGCCGCCGTGGCCGAGGGCGCGCAGCTTGGCGAGCAGCTCGTCGCCGCGAACGCGCGCGCGCTCCGACAGGCGCTCGCGAACGAGCAGGTGGAGCGCCGCTTCGCCGACGGCCGCCGCCAGCGGATTGCCGCCGAAGGTGCTGCCGTGGTCGCCCGGCGTGAACTGCGCCATCACTTCGTCGGTGGCGCAGAACGCGCTCACCGGCAGCAAGCCGCCGCCGAGCGCCTTGCCGAGGACGAGGCCGTCGGGCCGGATGCCGTCGTGGTCGCATGCGAGCACCGCGCCCGTCCGGCCGAGACCGGTCTGCACCTCGTCGCAGATCAGGAGGATGCCGCGGCGCGTGCAGATCTCGCGCGCACGCGCCAGGTAGCCGGCGGGCGGAACGATGATGCCGGCCTCGCCCTGGATGGGCTCGACGAGGAACGCTGCCGTGTTCGGCGTGATCGCCGCCTCGAGTGCGGCGACATCGCCGAACGGCACGCTCACGAAGCCCGGCGCGAACGGTCCGAAGCCGTCGCGGTATTGCGCTTCGCTCGAGAAGCCGATGATGGTCGTCGTGCGGCCGGCGAAGTTGCCGGCGGCGACGATGATCTCGGCGCGGCCATCGGGCACGCGCTTGACCTTGTAGGCCCATTTGCGCGCCGCCTTGACCGCCGTCTCCACGGCCTCGGCGCCGGTGTTCATGGGCAGCGCCTTGGCCATGCCGGTCGTCTCGCAGACGGCGCGCAGGAACGGGCCGAGGCGGTCGGTGTGGAAGGCGCGGCTCGTCACCGCGAGGCGCTCGGCCTGCTCGGTGAGGACGCGGACGAGCGCAGGGTGGCCGTGCCCGAAGCTGACCGCCGAGTACGCCGACATCATGTCGAGGAAGCGCCGACCGGCGGTGTCGAACAGCCACACGCCGGCGCCGCGCTGCAGCGTGACGGGCAGCGGGTGGTAGTTGGCGGCGCCGTAGCGGCGCTCCAGCTCGGCCGGCGAGTCGTCGCGTGCGCGGCTCGCGGGGGCCTTCGGGGTGAGGGCGGGCATCAGGGTCGTGGCGGGCATGGGTCGCTCCGGAGATCAAGCGGGACTTTGCGCCGGACCGGGCGAAATGTGCTTTCGGTTCATTGCGCGGTTTCCTGATATGACGCAACATTCGTGCGTCTTCCGCTTGCATTGACGCCATGACCGCCCGCCTCGACGCCATCGACCACAAGATTCTCGACATCGTCCAGCACGAAGGGAGGATCTCGAACGTCGACCTCGCGGCGCGCATCCATCTGTCGGCGCCGCAGTGCTTCCGCCGCGTCCGCTCGCTCGAGGAGCGCGGCGTCATTCGCGGCTACCGCGCCGACGTCGCGGCCGAGTCGATCGGTTTTGCAGTGACGGCGTTCGTGAGCGTGAGCATCGGCGGCGACGATTTCGGCCGCGTGCGCGAGATCGAGGGCGAGATCCGCGCCTTCCCGCAGATCCTCGAGTGCTACAGCGTCTCGGGCGAGGACGACTACCTGCTCAAGGTCGTCGCCCACGACCTCAAGTCGCTCAGCAACTTCCTCACCGACCGGTTGATGCAGGTGCCTGGCATCGACGATGTGCGCTCGATGATCTGCCTCGAGGAGATCAAGGCGGCCTCGCCCTTGCCGACGTCGCCCTGACGTCGGCGGCGAGATCGGGGCGAGGGAGACGTCGAGAAGACGAGCGCGCTGCGGCTACGGGTAGAGCCCGCGCTCCTCGCGCGCCGTGAGGATCCGCTCGCAGGCGACGGCGAACGTCGCCGTGCGCAGGCTGATCTTGTGGCGGTCGGCGGTGTCCCAGATCTTCTTCAGCGCATCGACCATGATCTTGTCGAGGCGGACGTTGATCTCGTCCTCGCTCCAGAAGAAGCTCGAGAAGTCCTGCACCCACTCGAAGTAGCTCACCGTGACGCCGCCGGCGTTGCAGATGACGTCGGGAACGACCAGGACGCCTCGGTCGCCCATGACATCGTCGGCTTCGGGCAGCGTCGGGCCGTTCGCGCCTTCCAGGACCAGCTTGGCCTTGATTCGCCGAGCTCGCTCAGGCGTGATCTGGCCTTCGAGCGCGGCGGGGATGAGGATGTCGCAATCGACGTCCCAGAACGATTCGTTGTCGATCCGCTCCCCGCCCTTGACGTTGGCGATGCCGGCGTCGTGGCTGATCGCGCCCATCGTCGTCGCCATGTCGAAACCGCGCGGGTTGACGAGCGTTCCGGTGTGGTCCTGCATGGCCACGAGCTTCGCGCCGGCCTGCGCGAACAGCTCGGCGGCCGAGCCGCCGACGTTGCCCATGCCCTGGACCGCGACGCGCGCGCCGTCGAGCGACAGGCCGATCCGGCGCGCGGCCTCGCGGCCGGTGACGAAGACGCCGCGGCCGGTCGCCTTGACGCGACCGAGCGAGCCGCCGAGGTGAAGCGGCTTGCCGGTGACGACGCCGGTCGCCGTCGTTCCGGTGTTCATCGAGTACGTGTCCATCATCCAGGCCATGATCTGGCCGTTCGTGTTCACGTCGGGCGCGGGGATATCGCGCTGCGGGCCGATGATGATGCCGATCTCGCTCGTGTAGCGGCGCGTCATCCGCTCGAGCTCCTTGAGCGACAGCTGCTTGGGGTCGCAGCGGATGCCGCCCTTCGCGCCGCCGTACGGCAGGTTGACCGCGGCGCACTTGACGGTCATCCACGCGGCGAGCGCCATCACCTCTTCGAGCGTCACGTCCGGGTGGTAGCGCACCCCGCCCTTGCCCGGCCCTCGCGACAGGTTGTGCTGGACGCGAAAGCCTTCGAAGTGGGCGACGCTGCCGTTGTCCATCTCGATCGGCACGTCGACGATCAGCGCGCGCTTCGGCCGCTTGAGGGTCTCCGACCATCGCGCCAGCGGCCCGAGGTAGGGCAGGACGCGGTCGACCTGCGAGAGGTAGGTGTGCCACGGGCTCGTGCCGGTGGGCGAGAGGTAAGAGAGGTAGCTCATGGCGTTGGCGATGGCGGCAGGAGGGTGGATCGGGGGGCGACGGCAGGCTTGCCGAGCGCCTCGGCCTTGGCGCGCGCCGCCAGGACGGCGGCGATGAAGGCGTCGCGCGCGCCGCGCGTTTCGAGAACGGCCATGGCGGCCTCGGTCGTTCCGCCGGGCGACGTGACGATCCGGCGCAGCTCGGCCGGCGAATCGGGCGACGCGGCGGCCAGCGCGGCCGACCCGGCGACGGTCTGCTCGGCGAGTCGGCGCGCGGCCTGCGGCGGCAGACCCATCTGGCGGCCCGCCTCGAGGAGCGCCTCGAGGAGGAGGAAGACGTACGCGGGGCCGGACCCCGACAACGCGGTCACCGCGTCGAGATGGACTTCCTCGCCGACCCAGATCAGCTCTCCGGTCGGGGCGAGCAGGGCGACGGCATCGGCACGATCCTCGTCGGTCACGGCGGCGCGCGCGAACAGGCCGGCGATGCCCTGGCCGATCAGCGCGGGCGTGTTCGGCATGACGCGGATGACCCGCTCACTGCCCGTGGCGGCGACGATGGCGTCGCTGCGGACGCCGGCCATCACGCTCACCTGCAATGCACCGGCGAGATGGCCGGCGCACGAGGACGACGCGATCCCGAAGGTCTGCGGCTTGACCGCCCACACGACGATCTCGGCCATCTCGAGATAAGGGCCCGGTGCGGAGCGGGCGCTGACACCGTACTGGCCTACGAGGCGGCGCCGGGTTCCTTCGCTCGGCTCGATGACGATGATCGAGGCGCCGGGACGGCCTGCCTTGACGAGGCCCCCAACGAGAGCCTGAGCCATGTTGCCGCCGCCGATGAAGACGATGTTGCGCACGTCGGCAGTGTAAGCACCAGGGTCGTCACAATTTGTACCTTCCGCGGAGAACGGCCATGCACCTCCAAGGCTCCTGCCACTGCGGCGCGGTGCGCTTCAGCGTCGAAGCGCACAGCCCGGTGCCGTTCATGCACTGCCATTGCTCGATCTGCCGCAAGACCGCGGGCAGTGGCGGCTATGCGATCAACCTCGGCGCCGCCGCCGACAGCCTGAAGGTGCGCGGCGAGCGTCACCTCGGCCGCTATCACGCGTTCATCCGCGAGCCCGGCAAGCGGGCCCGTCGATCGCCGGCCGAGCGGCGCTTCTGCAAGGAGTGCGGGAGTGCGCTCTGGCTGTGGGATCCGCGCTGGCCCGAGCTGATCCACCCGCACGCGTCCGCGATCGACACGCCGCTGCCGAAGCCGCCGGAGGTTGTCGAAGCCGCGCTCGACTTCGCGCCGGCATGGGTCGACGTGCCGAAGGGCAAGGGCCACGTGCATGCGCGGCGCTGGCCCGAGGAGTCGCTCGAGGACTGGCACAAGCGCCACGGCCTGTGGAGCGCATGACGCGGCGACAGGCGCCGAGCACGCTCGCCTGTGCGGCGACGTGTCCCGCTTCGCCTCAGGCCGCGGGCCGGCGACCGAAGATCGCGCTGCCGACGCGCACCATCGTCGCGCCTTCGAGGATCGCCGCCTCGAGGTCGTCGCTCATGCCGGCCGACAGCGTGTCGAGCGCCAGGCCCTCGCCGCGCAACTGATCGAACAAGGTGCGCAGCGCCCGGAAAGGCCGCCGTTGCGCAGCGAGGTCGCCGTCGGCGACCGCTGCGGGGATCGCCATCAGCCCGCGCAGGCGCACCCGCGGCAGGATCGCGACGGCGTGCGCGACGGCGCCGACCTCGGCCGGCGCCAGGCCGCTCTTGCTCGCCTCGCCGCTGACGTTGACCTGGAGACACACCGACAGCGGCGCGAGACCGTCGGGCCGCTGCGTGCTCAGCCGCTCGGCGATCTTCAGCCGATCGACCGTATGGACCCAGTCGAAGGTCGCGGCGACGACGCGCGTCTTGTTGCTCTGCAGCGGGCCGATCAGGTGCCACTCGGGACGCGGCACGAGGCCCTCGAGCGCGGCGACCTTCTCGGTCGCTTCCTGGACATAGTTCTCGCCGAAGCGTCGCTGCCCCGCGGCATGCGCTTCGGCGATCGCATCGACGCCGAAGGTCTTGCTCACGGCGAGCAACGTGACGCTTTGCACGGGGCGTCCTGCGGCCGCACATGCGCTTGCAATGCGCGAGTGCACCTGGGCAAGCTTGTCTGCGATCATTGCGCTCTGGCGCCGTGAAGGCGCGCCGGCAGTGCGTCTTGCCGGACCGATCCGGCACTCACATCACGAAGAGCCATGGACATCACCCAACTGCTGGCGTTCTCGGTCAAGAACAAGGCCTCCGACCTGCACCTGTCGGCCGGCCTGCCGCCGATGATCCGCGTTCACGGCGACGTTCGCCGCATCAATGTCGACCCGCTCGAGCACAAGCAGGTGCACGACATGGTGTACGACATCATGAACGACTCGCAGCGCAAGAACTACGAGGAGACGCTCGAATGCGACTTCTCGTTCGAGATCCAGGGCCTGGCGCGCTTTCGCGTCAACGCGTTCAACCAGAACCGCGGCGCCGGCGCGGTGTTCCGGACGATTCCCTCGAAGATCCTGACCCTCGAGCAGCTCAACTGCCCGCCGGTCTTCGCCGAGCTCTCGCTCAAGCCGCGCGGCATGGTGCTCTGCACCGGGCCGACCGGCTCGGGCAAGTCGACGACGCTGGCGGCGATGGTGAATCACCTCAACGAGAACGAGTTCGGCCACATCCTCACCGTCGAGGACCCGATCGAGTTCGTCCACGACTCGAAGAAGTGCCTCATCAACCAGCGCGAGGTCGGGCCGCACACGCTCTCGTTCGCGAACGCGCTGCGCTCGGCGCTGCGCGAGGACCCGGACTGCATCCTGGTCGGCGAGATGCGCGACCTCGAGACGATCCGCCTGGCGCTGACCGCCGCGGAGACCGGCCACCTGGTCTTCGGCACGCTGCACACGTCGAGCGCCGCCAAGACCGTCGACCGGATCGTCGACGTCTTCCCGGCCGCCGAGAAGGAGATGGTCCGCTCGATGCTTTCCGAGTCGCTCATCGGCGTGATCTCGCAGACGCTCTGCAAGACCAAGGACGGCGCCGGCCGCGTCGCGGCGCACGAGATCATGCTCGGCACGGCGGCGATCCGGAACCTGATCCGCGAGAACAAGGTGGCGCAGATGTACTCGTCGATCCAGACCGGCAACAACATCGGCATGCAGACGCTCGACCAGAACCTCGCCGACCTCGTGCGCCGTAACATCGTGTCGCCAGCGGAAGCGCGCGGCAAGGCGAAATTCCCAGAGAATTTCCCGGGCTGATCGGCGAGGAGCTCCGACATGGAACGCGACCAGGCATCGAAATTCGTCAACGACCTGCTGCGCCTGATGGTGTCGCGCAACGGCTCGGACCTCTTCCTCACCGCCGACTTCCCGCCTGCGATCAAGGTCGACGGCAAGGTCACCAAGGTCTCGCCGCAACCGCTCACCGGCCAGCACACGCTGGCGCTGACGCGGTCGATCATGAACGACAAGCAGGCGGCCGAGTTCGAGCGCACCAAGGAATGCAACTTCGCGGTCGCGCCGCAGGGCATCGGTCGATTCCGCGTCAACGCGTTCGTGCAGCAGGGCCACGTCGGCCTGGTGATGCGGACGATCCCGCAGACGCTGCCGACGATCGACAGCATGAACCTGCCGCACATCCTGAAGGATGTCGCGATGGCCAAGCGCGGCCTCGTGATCTTCGTCGGCGCCACCGGCTCCGGCAAGAGCACGTCGCTGGCGGCGATGGTCGATCACCGCAACGAGAACTCGTTCGGCCACATCATCACCATCGAGGATCCGGTCGAGTTCGTGCATCCGCACAAGAACTGCATCGTCACGCAGCGCGAGGTCGGCATCGACACCGACGGCTGGGGCATCGCCCTCAAGAACACCCTGCGCCAGGCGCCCGACGTCATCCTGATGGGCGAGATCCGCGATCGCGAGACGATGGAGCACGCCGTCGCGTTCGCCGAGACGGGCCACCTGTGCCTGGCGACGCTGCACGCCAACAGCGCCAACCAGGCACTCGACCGGATCATCAACTTCTTCCCCGAAGAGCGGCGCGCCCAGCTGCTGATGGACCTCTCGCTCAACCTGCGCTCGCTCATCTCGCAGCGCCTCCTGCCGCGCCAGGAGGGCAAGGGGCGGGTCGCCGCGGTCGAGATCATGCTCAACACGCCGCTCATCAGCGACCTGATCTTCAAGGGCGAGGTCGCCGAGATCAAGGAGATCATGAAGCGCTCGCGCGAGCTCGGCATGCAGACCTTCGACCAGAGCCTGTTCGACCTCTATGAGTCGCAGACGGTCACGTTCGAGGACGCCCTGCGCAACGCCGACTCGGTCAACGACCTGCGCCTGCAGATCAAGCTGCACAGCCAGCGCTCGAAGTCCAGCGATCTCAACGCCGGCACCGAGCACATGCAGATCGTGAAGTAGCGGATCGCCCGCGCTGGTGTAAAAACGGCCTCCCTGAGGCCGTTTCGCTTTTCATGACCACACGAACGTACGAATCCATCCCGCCGCGCGACGTCGCGTTTCTCGGCCTCGGCGTCATGGGCTATCCGATGGCCGGCCATCTCGCCGCCGCGGGGCATCGCGTCACGGTCTACAACCGCACCGTCGCCAAGGCGGCGCAATGGGTGGCCGAGCACGGCGGCAAGAGCGCCCCGACGCCGGCCGAGGCGGCGCGCGGCGCCGACCTCGTGTTCGCCTGCGTCGGCAACGACGACGACCTGCGCTCGGTGACGCTCGGCGCGGGCGGCGCGTTCGCGGCGATGAAGGCCGGCGCGATCTTCGTCGATCACACGACGGCGTCCGCGGAGGTCGCGCGCGAGCTGGCGCAAGCCGCGGCGGCCAATCAGCTCGCCTTCATCGACGCACCGGTGTCGGGCGGCAATCTCGGCGCCATCAACGGCGCGCTCACCGTCATGTGCGGCGGCGACAGCGCGGCGTTCGCGACGGCCAGGCCGGTGGCGATGGCGTTCTCGAAGGCGATGACGCTGCTCGGGCCGAGCGGCGCCGGCCAGCTCGCCAAGATGGTCAACCAGATCGCGATCGCCGGGCTGGTGCAGGGCTTGTCGGAAGCGATCGCCTTCGGGGAGCGCTCGGGGCTCGACATGAAGGCGGTGCTCGAGGTGATCGGCAAGGGCGCGGCGCAGAGCTGGCAGATGGACAACCGCGGCCCGACGATGATCCAGGGCAAGTTCGACTTCGGCTTCGCCGTCGACTGGATGAGGAAGGACCTCGGGATTGCGCTCGAGGAAGCCCGCCGCAACGGCGCGCGGCTGCCGGTGACCGCGCTCGTCGACCAGTTCTACGCCGACATCCAGGCCGCGGGCGGCCGGCGCGACGACACGTCCAGCCTCATCAGGCGACTGCGCTCCTGACTAGGGCGCGCTCGCCGGCTTGGCGGTCGACAGCGGCACCGTGTTGGCGAGCTCGGCCTCGCTCAGGATCTCGAACACCCGCACGACCTTGACGACGCCGCTGACCCCGCGCGCGATCTCGGCGGCGCGCGTCGCCTCGCGCTCGGTGACGCGGCCCATCAGGTAGACGACGCCGCGGTGCGTCACCACCTTGATCTGGTTCGCGAACACGTCCTTGGCGTCGACCAGGCTGGCCTTGACCTTGGTGGTGATGAAGGCGGCTCGCGTCTTCTCGTTGAACGTGTTCGGCGGTCCGACCGTCAGCTCGTTGACGACCGAGACGACGTTCGGGATCCGCGCAACGACCTGCTCCGCGGTCGTCTTGTCGGCGTCGGTCGGCACCTCGCCGGTCAGCAGCACCATGCGGTTGTAGCTGGTGGTGTTGATGCGGACATTGTCGCCGGGGAGCGTCTCGCCCAGCCGGCCGCTGGCCTTCGACTCGATCACCACGTCGTCGAGTTGCGCGCCCGACGTGCGGCGATCCGTGACGACGACGGCGCCGGCCACGACCGCCGTGCCGACGACGAGCGGGGCGCAGCCCGCGAGAAGCGTCGTGGCCACGAGCGCGACGGCGACGAACGAGGAAGCGCGGGCGCGCTTCGCCAGACGGGTCATGTGTTTTCCTCTTCGCCGAGCAGTTGCAGATCGACCGCGTCACACAGGCAGTGAAGCACCAGAAGATGCACTTCCTGGATGCGCGCGGTGCGCTCGTGCGGGACGCAGATGTGGACGTCGGTCTCGGTGAGCTTGTCGCGCATCCGGCCGCCGGTGTTGCCGGTCAGCGCGATCACGGTCATCTCCTTGGCGCGCGCCGCGGCGACCGCCGCCAGCACGTTCGCGGAGTTGCCGCTCGTCGACATCGCCAGCAGGATGTCGCCGGGCGCGCCGAGCGCCTCGACCTGCTTGGCGAAGACCACCTCGTAGCCGTAGTCGTTGCCGACGGCGGTGAGGATCGAGGTGTCGACGGTCAGCGCGATCGCGGCGAGGCCGGGCCGTTCGCGCTCGAAGCGGCCGACGAACTCGGCCGCGAAATGCTGCGCATCGGCCGCCGAGCCGCCGTTGCCGCAGGCCAGCACCTTGCCTCCGCCCGTGATGCAGCCGACGAGCGCACTGACCGCATCGGCGATCGGCTTGGAGAGCACTTCGGCGGCCGCGTACTTGAGGTCGGCGCTGTCGAAGAACTGCTGCTGGATGCGTTGCTCGAGCATGGTCACGGATCATAAGACACGGGTTCGCCGCGTCGGTTCCTCAGGCTCGGCCACGCTCAGGATGCGGCGTCGAACGCGCCGCGCAGCCACTCCATGCGCTCGCCATCGATCGCGACCACGTCGAAGCGACAGGGCGGCGGCGTGTCGTAACCGAGCAGGAAGTGACGTGCCGCGAGAACCAGGCTTCGACGCTTGAATCCGTCGAT
>DATIDZ010000416.1:0-4010 GCA_035456045.1 Caldimonas sp. | reverse complement strand
CTGACCTATGCGGGGACGACGCTCAGGTTCAGCACCGAGGAGAGCGACTTCTGGTGGTGGCTGATGGACAGCGCCGATGCGAACGCCGCGCGCCTCGTGCTGACGGTGCTCGACGATCCGGCGTGGAAGGACGACCTGCCGCGCATGATCGTCGGCAGCCTCGCGCGCCAGCGCAACGGCGCGTGGCTGACGACGACGGCCAACCTCTGGGGCTCGCTCGCGCTCGACAAGTTCGCGGCGAAGTTCGAGTCGACGCCGGTGACGGGAACGACCACCGCGGCGCTCTCGGCCGCCGGCACGCCGCCGAGCGGGCCGGCGGCGTCGGGGTCCGGACCGCGAACCGTCGCGACCTGGGCGCGGCAAGCGAGCGGCGCCTCGACGCGTCTCGACTGGCCGGCGACCGCCGCGACGCTCGACGTCGCCCATGCGGGATCGGGCAAGCCGTGGCTGACCGTGCAGAGCCTCGCCGCGATCCCGCTCAAGGCGCCGCTGCGCGCCGGCTACGCGGTCACGCGCAGCCTGAGCGCGGTCGAGCAGAAGGACAAGCGCGGCTGGTCGCGCGGCGACGTGGTCAAGGTGCGGCTCGAGATCGATGCGCAGAGCGACATGACCTGGGTCGTCGTCAGCGACCCGGTGCCGGGCGGGGCGACGATCCTCGGCGGCGGGCTCGGCCGCGACTCGCAGATCGCGACGCGCGGTGAGCAGCGCAGCGGCACCGCCTGGCCGGCCTACGAGGAGCGCGGCTTCGAGGCGTTTCGCGCCTACTACGAGTACATGCCGCGCGGCCGGCACGTCGTCGAGTACACGGTGCGCCTGAACAACCCGGGTCGATTCGCGCTGCCGCCGTCGCGCGTCGAGGCGATGTACGCGCCGGAGAGCTTCGGCGAGTCGCCCAATCCGGGGATCGAGGTCGCGCCGTGATGCGCGGGTCGACGCTCGCCCGGTCCGGCTCGGCGCACGCGGCCGCTGCGCTGGCGCAAGCTGTTCCTACGGTGGCGCACGCGCTCGCCGCGCTGGCGCTCTGCGCTGTCTGCAGCGCGGCGCGCGCGCTGCCCTCGTTCGCGGAGGTGCGGGCCGCGCATCGCCCCTCCGACCTCACGCTCCTCGACCGCCGGGGCACGCCGATCCAGACGGTGCGCGTCGACAGGGCCATGCGACGGCTGGCCTGGACGCCGCTCGCTGACATGTCGCCGGCCTTGCTCACCGCCATCGTCCTCAGCGAGGACAGGCGTTTCTGGGAGCACGGCGGCGTCGACTGGCAGGCGGCGGCGACGAGCGCCTGGGGCAACCTCTGGAACACGCGCACGCGCGGCGCGTCGACGCTGACGATGCAGCTCGCCGGCCTCATCGACGACGGCCTGGCGCGACCGAGCGGCGGCCGCAGCCTCGGCCAGAAGCTCGGCCAGGCGGTGACCGCGACCCAGCTCGAGCGCGCGTGGAAGAAGAGCGAGATCCTCGAGGCGTACCTCAATTCGGTGCCGTATCGCGGCGAGATCGTCGGCATCGAGGCGCTGGCGCAGACCCTCTTCGCCAAGCACCCGGGCGGCCTCGACGCGCACGAGGCCGCGATCGCCGCTGCGCTCGTGCGCAGCCCGAACGCGAAGGCGGCCGACGTCGCCGAGCGCGCCTGCGGCGTGCTCAGGCTGCAGCGCCTCGACTGCGTCGGCGTGAAGGGCCTGGCCGAGTCCGCGCTGCTGCGGCGCGGCGGCATGCCGCTCGGCGAGCAGCTGGCGCCGCACTTCGCGCGCCGCGCGATCGATCCGGCGGGCGCCGTGGCGCAATCGAGCCCGATCGACGCGCGCCTGCAGCGCTTCGCGGTGACGCAGCTGCGCCGGCAGCTCGCCGAGCTCGCCGGCCGGAACGTCGAGGACGGCGCGGTCGTCGTTCTCGACAACGCGACAGGCGAAGTGCTGGCCTGGGTCGGCTCGAGCGGCGATCTGTCGGGCGCCGCCGAGGTCGATGGCGTGGTGGCGCGGCGCCAGCCGGGGTCGACGCTGAAGCCGTTCGTCTACGAGCTGGCGTTCGAGAAGCGCCTGATCACGCCGGCGACGCTCCTCGACGATTCGCCGGCGCAGATCGCGACCGGGGCCGGCCTCTACCTGCCGCAGAACTACGACCACGCCTGGAAGGGGTTCGTCAGCGCGCGCACCGCCCTCGGCGCGAGTCTCAACGTGCCTGCGGTCCGCGTCGGCGCGATGGTCGGCACCGACGCGCTGCTCGCGCGCCTCAACGCGCTCGGGCTCGCCCTGCCGGAAAGCGCCGGCTGGTACGGCGCGTCGCTCGCGCTCGGCAGCGCCGACGTCTCGCTGCTCGGGCTGACCAATGCCTACCGGACGCTCGCCAACGGGGGACGCCATGCGCCGGTCGCGTTCGCGGCCGGCAGGGCGCAGGCGCCGGTGCGCGTCGCCGATGCGGGGGCCGCGTTCCTCGTCGGCGACATCCTCGCCGACAACAACGCCCGCGTCCGCACCTTCGGCTGGGCGAGCCCGCTGACGACGCGCGGCTTCGCCGCCGTCAAGACCGGCACCAGCAAGGACATGCGCGACAACTGGTGCGTCGGCTTCACCGACCGCTACACGATCGGCGTCTGGGTCGGCAACGCGAGCGGCGCGGCGATGCACGACGTCAGCGGCGTCAGCGGCGCGGCACCGGTCTGGCAGTCGATCGCTGCCTACCTGCACACCGGCGCGCCGTCGCGGCCGCCGCCGCTTCCGGCGGGCGTGGTCGCCCAGCGCGTCGCCTTCGATTCGCAGCGCGAGCCGGCGCGCGACGAGTACTTCCTCTCCGGCAGCGAGCGGGCGCTGCAGCGCGCCACCGGCGAAGTGCGCGGGTCGGAGCGCTACGGCATCACCAGCCCGCGCGACGGCAGCATCTTCGCGATCGATCCCGACATCCCGCCGGCGGCGCAGCGCATCACGTTCGAGGGCGAGCGGGGCACCTGGCGCCTCGACGGGCGCACTGTCGGCGCCGGCGAGCGGCTGCGCTGGGCGCCGTGGCCGGGGCGGCACCGGCTCGAGCTCGTCGGTGCGTCGGGGCAGACGCTGCAGAGCGTCGCCTTCGAGGTGCGCGGCGCCGGCGTCAAGGCCGGCGCCGGCGCGACGCGCTAGCGGCCCTCGCTCAGGCGGCGCGGCTGAACAGCCGCTCCATGGCGGCGTCGATGACCAGCCCGCACAGGCTGTAGAGGAGCGATCCGATCAACGCCGCGCCGAAGCCGGTGACGTTGAATCCGGACAGCAGCGACGCGGCGAAATAGAACATCAGCGCGTTGATGACGAAGAGGAAGAGGCCGAGCGTGAGCACCGTCACCGGCAGCGTCAGCAGCACCAGGATCGGCCGCAGCAAGGCGTTCAGGAGGCCGAGAACGAGCGCCGCGACCAGGGCCGAGCTGAAGCTCGCGACCTGCACGCCGGGGTAGAGATTGGCCACGAGGAGCAGCGCGGCGGCGAGCAGGAGCCAGCGAACGACGATCTTCATGGCGCGAAGAATAGCGGTCCGCAAAGACGCGCGAGCGCTCGAATGACGCGCGGCAGCGACAAAACCGCTGTTCCACTCTGAAGATTGCGTGTTCTTCGAGTGAAAAAAGGTGTTCTTGCTCCTATACACGCAGTACCATTCGCTCCGCGCGGAACCACGGAGAAATGAGAGCCGCACGCGACTCTCGCCCGCTCCCGAGCACATCAACCAATCACTTGATGGAGAGAATCAACATGGCAACTGCGAAGAAGACTGCGAAGAAGGCACCGGCGAAAAAGGCTCCGGCCAAGAAGACCGCCGCGAAGAAGGCCGCCCCGGCCAAGAAGGCGCCGGCCAAGAAGGCCGCGGCCAAGAAGGCGACCAAGGCTCCGGCCAAGAAGCGCACTCCGAACGCCGCCTTCATGAAGGCCATGACGCCGAGCGCCTCGCTCGCCGCGATCATCGGCGACAAGCCGGTGCCCCGCACCGAGGTGACGAAGAAGGTCTGGGAGTACATCAAGAAGAACAACCTCCAGGATGCGGCGAAGCGGACCATG
>DATIDZ010000415.1:0-2213 GCA_035456045.1 Caldimonas sp. | reverse complement strand
CATCGGCGAGCTCGCGCTCGGCCAGAACATGCTGGTCGCGTTCATGCCCTGGAACGGCTACAACTTCGAGGACTCGATCCTCATCAGCGAGCGCGTGATCGCCGAAGACCGCTACACCTCGATCCACATCGAGGAGCTGGTCGTCATGGCGCGCGATACCAAGCTCGGCGCCGAGGAAATCACCCGCGACATCCCGAACCTCGCCGAGAACCAGCTCGCTCGCCTCGACGAGTCGGGCATCGTCTACGTCGGCGCGGAAGTGAACCCGGGCGACACGCTCGTCGGCAAGGTCACGCCGAAGGGCGAGACGACGCTGACGCCGGAGGAAAAGCTCCTGCGCGCGATCTTCGGCGAGAAGGCTTCCGACGTGAAGGACACGTCGCTGCGCGTCGACCAGGGCACCAACGGCACGGTCATCGACGTGCAGGTGTTCACCCGCGAAGGGATTCAGCGCGACAAGCGCGCCCAGCAGATCATCGACGACGAGCTGAAGCGCTATCGCCTCGACCTGAACGACCAGCTTCGCATCGTCGAGGCCGACGCGTTCGACCGGATCGAGAAGCTCCTGGTCGGCAAGCCCGCCAACGGCGGCCCGAACAAGATCGTCAAGGGAACGGCGATCGACAAGGAGTACCTCGCCTCGGTCGAGAAGTACCACTGGTTCGACATCCGCCCGGCGGACGAGGACCTGGCGAACCAGCTCGAGTCGATCAAGAACTCGCTCGAGCAGACGCGCCACAGCTTCGACATGGCGTTCGACGAGAAGAAGAAGAAGCTGACGCAGGGCGACGAGCTGCCCGCGGGCGTGCTGAAGATGGTCAAGGTCTACCTGGCCGTCAAGCGCCGCCTCCAGCCGGGCGACAAGATGGCCGGCCGGCACGGCAACAAGGGCGTCGTCTCGAAGGTCGTTCCGGTGGAAGACATGCCGTACATGGCCGACGGGACGCCGTGCGACATCGTGCTGAATCCGCTCGGCGTGCCGTCGCGGATGAACGTCGGCCAGGTGCTCGAGGTTCACCTCGGCTGGGCCGGCAAGGGCATCGGCCAGCGGATCGGCGACATGCTGCAGAAGGAGGCCAAGGTGGCCGAGCTGCGCAAGTTCCTCGACG
Organism: Caldimonas sp.; assembly: GCA_035456045.1. Taxonomy (GTDB): domain Bacteria; phylum Pseudomonadota; class Gammaproteobacteria; order Burkholderiales; family Burkholderiaceae_C; genus Schlegelella_A. The sequence continues at coordinate 1,104 of DATIDZ010000415.1, read as the reverse complement.
AGCTCTACAACAAGAGCGGCGGCAAGACCGAGCGCCTCGACCACCTGTCGGACGACGAGATCCGCGAGATGGCGCAGAACCTCTCGACCGGCGTGCCGTTCGCGACCCCGGTCTTCGACGGCGCCGCCGAGGAAGAGATCCGGGCGATGCTCAAGCTCGCGTACCCGGAAGAGATCGCCAAGGCGAAGGGCCTCACCGAGACCCGCACCCAGGCGACGCTGCACGACGGCCGCACCGGCGATCCGTTCGAGCGTCCCGTGACGGTCGGCTACATGCACGTCCTGAAGCTGCACCACCTCGTCGACGACAAGATGCACGCGCGCTCGACCGGCCCGTACAGCCTCGTGACGCAGCAGCCGCTCGGCGGCAAGGCGCAGTTCGGCGGCCAGCGCTTCGGCGAGATGGAGGTCTGGGCGCTCGAGGCCTACGGCGCCAGCTACGTCCTTCAGGAGATGCTGACGGTCAAGTCCGACGACGTGAACGGTCGCACCAAGGTGTACGAGTCGATCGTCAAGGGCGAGCACGCGATCGAGGCCGGCATGCCGGAGTCGTTCAACGTGCTGGTCAAGGAAATTCGCTCGCTCGCCATCGACGTCGACATGGAGCGGGACTGATGCGCGGACGCCATTACGAAGGAATTGAAGTAACTCTCACCCGCAACATTCGGGAGTACGCATGAAAGCATTGCTCGATCTGTTCAAGCAAGTCACGCAGGAAGAGGAATTCGACGCGATCCGCATCGGGCTCGCATCGCCCGAGAAAATCCGCTCGTGGTCGTACGGCGAAGTCAAGAAGCCGGAGACGATCAACTACCGCACGTTCAAGCCGGAACGCGACGGTCTTTTCTGCGCGAAGATTTTCGGCCCCGTGAAGGACTACGAGTGCCTGTGCGGCAAGTACAAGCGCCTGAAGCACCGCGGCGTGATCTGCGAAAAATGCGGCGTCGAAGTGACGCTGGCCAAGGTCCGCCGCGAGCGGATGGGCCACATCGAGCTCGCGTCGCCGGTCGCGCACATCTGGTTCCTGAAGAGCCTGCCGTCCCGCATGGGCATGGTGCTCGACATGACGCTGCGCGATATCGAGCGCGTTCTGTACTTTGAAGCC
>DATIDZ010000414.1:0-4678 GCA_035456045.1 Caldimonas sp. | reverse complement strand
CGCGCTCACGGCGCCGACGACCCCGGTCGGCCGTATGCGCAAGTGAGGTACGTCGAGGACCGGCCCGAGGATCATCGCTGGTGGACGGTGACGCTCAGCCACGAATGCATCGAGATGGCGATCAATCCCTACATGGACCGGACACTCAAGGCGTCACCTCTGCCGGACTTCGCTGCGTCAGGACGCGTCGGCAAGCACGAAGAGGTTCATTATCTGAAGGAGATCTGCGATCCTTGCCAGTCCGGATGGCATGCGTACCCTTGCGAGCGGCCGGGCAGCGACCAGCCGGTCTGGTTGTCGGACTTCCTCTTGCCGGACTATTTCGATTGGCAGCCGCGCGGCAGCCGATTCAGTTTCACGGGATCCGTCACGCGGCCCTTCGAAATTCTCACGCATGGGTGCCTGAGTTGGGGCGTGCCTCGAACGAAGAGGCTGTGGCAGCAGTGGCGGTTCGACGACGGCAAGTTGAGCGATTTCGTATGCGTCCGCGACTGGGAGCCGACCCTGGAGGATTCCCGAGATGTCGCACCCCGAGCGAACGACGAGCGCAACAAAGCGCGACAGTCGTTGTACGCGGCCCAGCCCGACTACAAGAAGCACCGCGTTCCTCACCCGAACCGGGTCGCCGACGCCTTGCGTCGCCGCAAACCGTCGTAGCGTTGCGCGCCCGACGGCGAGGGAAGGGTATCGCAGCGTGGCCGCAGAGGAACTCGTCCACGACGATCAGGAGCGACTCTTGATCGCGGCGCCAACCGCTTCGCCGAGCGCCAGCACCGCCATCGCGTAATAGCTCGACCAGTTGTAGCGCGTCAGCGCGTAGAAGTTCGTCGTCCCGGCGACGTAGCTCGGCGCCGCATCGCCGTTCTGCAGCTCGACGAGCGCCAGCAGGCTGTCGACGCCGAGCGCAGCCTCGGGCAGCCACGCGCCGCGCTGCACCATCTCGCCTGCGGTGAAGCTTGGCACGATGTCGGGCGCGAGCAGGGCCGCCCGCTCGCTCGTCTCCGTCGGCGGCTTGACGTCGAAGCGCGCCGGCAAGCCGCGCTTCCAGCCGAACTCGGCGAGGTAGTTGGCGACGCTGCCGATCACGTCGGCCGCGTTCGTGTGCAGGTCGACGTGGCCGTCGCCGTCGAAGTCGACCGCGTACTTGTTGAAGCTCGACGGCATGAACTGGGCCATGCCGAGGGCGCCCGCGTAGCTGCCGCGCCAGGCGAGCGGATCGATGCCTTCGCTCTTGCACAGCACGAACCACGCTTCGAGCTCGTCCTTGAAGAACGCGCTGCGGTCCTTGCGGCCGCTCGGAAAATCGAAGGCCAGGGTGGCCAGCGCGTCGATGACGCGGAAGTCGCCCATCTGCCGGCCGTAGATCGACTCGACGCCGACGATGCCGATGACGATCTCCGGCGGCACGCCGTACAGGTCTTCGGCCTGGGCCAGCCAGCGCTGGTTGGCGCGCCAGAACGCGACGCCGGCGCGGATCCGGATCGGCTCGACGAAGCGCGCGCGGTACGCGGCCCAGTTCTTCGCCGTGCCGGTCGTCGGCGGCATGATGTAGCGCGTCACGACCGGGATGAAGCGCGACTGCGCGAGCGCGCCCTTCACCCAGTCGGGATCGAGCTCGCGCCGCTCGGCGACGGCCTCCGCGAAGCGGACGACGTCGTCGCGCGATCCATAGGTCACGACGTCGGGCGCGGCGTCGTCGACGAGCGCGACCTTCTTCGCGCCGCCGCCCTTGGCGCGCCTGGTCGCCGCGCGGGCGTTGCCGGCGACCAGCCAGGCGGCGGTGCCGAGGACGATGTGGCGACGGTGGGTCATCTCGGAAAGTGCGGGCGGCGGCAGTTCGCGGCGCGTGCCGCGCCGGCTCGAATTATCAAGTCGCCCTCGCGCGCAGCCGGCGCGCCTGCTGCGCGAAGTCACGCGTCATGCGCGGGTCCGGGCGGCGCGCCGCGGCGCGGCCGTAGCGGCGCGCCTCGAGCGCGTCGAGCAGCGAGGCGAGCGGCTCGCCACCGGCGCCGAGCCGCTCGCGAACGCGCGCCGCGAGCGCGCGCGGCGGATCGTGCGGCGCCGCCGGCACGCCCAGCGGCCGCAGCGCGCTCTTCATGCGCTCCAGCTGGCGCACCCAGGGGTCGACGCGATGGCGGTCGAGCCAGGCCCAGATCGCGCCGGCGAGCGCGAGCCCGACCAGCGTCGCGACGAGGAGCACGGCGAGGTCTTCCCAGGTCGGTGCGACGAAGCCGATCTGCTTCAGCACATCGAGCTGCTGGCCGCGCGAATAATTGAGGATCCACTGGTTCCATCGGTTGTTGACGACCTCCCAGGCGCCGCGCAGCTGCGCGAACAATTGCGGATTCAGCGCGTCGAGCGTGCCGACGACGAAGCCCGCCTGCGGCGCCAGCCTGTAGCTCCGTCCGATGCGGTCGGGCGCGACGGCACCCGTGGGGTCGGCGCGGACCCAGCCGGTCCCCGATTGCCAGAACTCGGCCCAGGCATGGGCGGAGCTCTGGCGCACGACGTAGTAGCCGTCGACGGCCGGCAGGTCGGTGCCCTGGTAGCCGGTGACGATCCGCGCCGGCACGCCTGCGGCGCGCATCACGACGACGAACGCCGAAGCGAAGTGCTCGCAGAAGCCCTCCTTGCGGTCCAGCCAGAACTCGTCGACGGCATCGCGACCGTAGTCGCCGGGCGCGAGCGTGTAGTTGAAGCCTTGCGTGCGGATGTGCAGCAGCACCGCTTGCGCCAGTTGCGTGGACGTCGCGCCGCGGCGCGAAGGATCGGCGCGCAGGGCGCGCGCCCAGGCGATCGTGCGTGGATTGAAGCCGGGCGGAAGCTCGAGGCTGTCCTGCAGCTCGCCGAACCGACGCGGCGCGCCGAGGACGAATCTCGTGCTCGCGGTCGCCTTGAAGCGAAGGCGCTCGAGGACCGGCTTGTCGGCCAGCCACTGCAGATCGTCGCGCGCCACCAGGCGGTAGCCGTCGATCGGCGCGACGTCGGTCGTCGCCTCGAGCAGCGGCACCGACGCCAAGCGCATCGGCTCGAGCGTGATCTCGTAGTCGACCGGCGTCCCGCGCGTCTCGAGCGCGGGGGGCCGCGACGGCAGGCCCGACGCCGCGAACGGCAGGCCGAGCGGTGTCCATTCGCTGCCGTCGAAGCGAGTCAGGACCGGGCCGCGGAAGTACATCTCGGCGGGGGCCGGCGCCGGGCCGTCGAAGCGGATCCGCATCGCGATCGCGTCGTCGCGGGCGACCTCGGTCATCGAGCCCATCTTCATCGTGTTCGACAGGCCGGTCTTCGAGATGCCGTCCTGCGGCACGCCCCACAGCGGGCCGATCCGCGGGAAGAGCAGGAAGAGCAGCGCCATCACCGGCGCGCCGAGCAGAGCGGTCCGCGCGGCGAGACTGCCGGCCTGCTTGAGGCTCGGCTGGCCGACCGGCATGTGGGCGAGCACGACGGCGGTGAGCAGCCCCCAGACCGAGATCAGCATCGCGATCGCGACGGGCAGCGACTGCGAGTAGAGGAAATGGGTGAGGATGATGAAGAAGCCGAGGAAGAAGACGACGAACGCGTCGCGGCGCGCGCGCAGCTCGAGCGTCTTCAGCGCCATCAGCGCGACGGCGAGGGTGACGCCGGGCTCCTTGCCGAGCAGCGTGCGGTAGGTCCACCACGTGAGGCCGAGCGCGATGACGAGCACGCCCACGAGCACCCAGCGGCCGGGCAGCGCGGCGTTGGCCAGGGCGAGGCGGCCGCGCCAGAAGAGGACGATGGCCGTCATCGCGAGCGCCCAGGCCGGCAGGTGCGATGCGTGCGGCAGCACCGTCCACGCGATCACGCCGAGCAGGAACAGCGTGTCGCGCGCTTCGCGCGGCAGGCGCTGCCAGCCCGGCCAGCTCGGCACCGCGCGGCGCACGGCATCGGCGGCCGCCGCTGCGCCGATGTCGACCCGGCGATGGAGGAACGAGCTCAGCGCCACAGCGCGAGCGCCTCGAGGCAGCGCGTGCGTTGCGCATCGCCGTCGCCCGGCTCGATCTCGAGGCCGGGGATCAGCAGGCCGTAGTCGGCATCGGCGCGATCGGCGGCGAGCGTCCACGCGGTGAGGCGTGACAGGCGCTCTTCGTTGCCGATCGGTCCGCACGCCGACCAGTCGAGCCAGAGCTCCTGCCGCGCCGAGGTGCTCGTGTCGCGGCTGACGAGGTCGGCTCCGGTCTCGAGCGCCTGCGCCGCCTTCTTCCACGCGATCAGCTTCAACGGGTCGCCGCGGCGGTAGGCGCGGACGCCCTCGACTTCACCGCCTTCGCTGCGCCTGGCCTGGGTCGGCCCGCCGGCGGCAGGCCGGGCCGCCGGAAGCGCCGGGGCGTCGACCTCGACGCGCGGATAGACGAGCACCTGCGCCAGCGGGCGCCACACCGTCCAGGCGCGGAAGAGCCCGAGCGGAAAGCGCGTCTCCGCCGACAGCGTCGGCACGTCGTGGCGTCCGCGTGCGGTCGGCACGAAGCTGACGTGGGCGGTCGATTGCGCGCCGGCCGGGACGTTCGTCCACGCCAGCGTCCCAGCCGGCGCGTCGAGCAGGCGCAGGCCGATGCCGAAGCGCGCCGAGGACGGGCTCGACATGACGACGTCGAGCACGGCCGGGCTCCCCGCGAAGGCAGGCGCCACCGGCCGCAGGTGCAACGTCAGCCCGCGCAGC
>DATIDZ010000413.1:0-3390 GCA_035456045.1 Caldimonas sp. | reverse complement strand
TACGAAGGCCTGAAGGGCCTGCCGGCCGACTCGCGCCTCGCCCTCGCGCGCTGCGGCGGAACGACGCGCGGCGCGACCGTGGCGGGCGGGCTCGCCAAGCTGGCCGGGCTCGGCGCGACCGCGAACGACTGGGTGCTCGTCCACGACGCCGCGCGCTGCCTCGTTCGCACCGAATGGATCGAGGCGCTCGTCGACGCCTGCCGCAACGACGGCATCGGCGGACTTCTCGCGCTGCCCGCCGGCGACACGCTCAAGCGGGCCGAGGGCGATCGCGCCGTCGCGACGCTGCCGCGCGAGAACATCTGGCAGGCGCAGACGCCGCAGATGTTCAGGTTCGGCGTGCTCGCCGACGCGCTGGCGCGCAGCCCCGAAGCGACCGACGAGGCATCGGCGGTCGAGGCTGTCGGCCTCAGGCCGAAGCTCGTCACCGGCTCGCCCGAGAACATCAAGGTCACGCATCCGGACGACTTCGCGATCGCCGAGGCGCTGCTCTCGCGACGCTCCATGACGAAGCCAGCACAGGCGTCGGCCGGGCAGAGCGCATGAGGCCGCGCGGCCCGCTCTGGCGTGTCGGCGAAGGCTGGGACACGCATGCGCTCGTGGCGGGCAGGAAGCTCATCCTCGGCGGCGTCGAGATCGCGCACACGCATGGGCTCGACGGCCACTCGGATGCCGACGCGCTCTGCCACGCGATCACCGATGCGCTCCTCGGCGCCGCCGCGCTCGGCGACATCGGCCATCACTTTCCAGAGAGCGACGTGCAGTACCGCGGCGCCGATTCGCTGGCGCTTCTCGCCGAGGCGACGCGACGCGTGCGCGGTGCCGGCTGGCAGATCGGCAACGTCGACGCGACCGTGATCGCGCAGGCGCCGCGGCTCGCGCCGCACATCGCGGCGATGCGCCAGCGCCTCGCCGGCGCGCTCGGCGTCGACGTCGATCAGGTCAGCGTCAAGGCGAAGACGGCCGAGAAGATGGGTCCGGTCGGCCATGGCGAGGCGATGGAGGCGCGCGCCGTCTGCATGCTCTGGCGGCCCTGACGTTGGGCGTGACCTGCACTACTACCTGAACGCCGCGATCAGCAGCGTCACGAAGCCGATCACCGCCGCAAGGGCGTGGCCGATGACAAGGCCTTCGGCAGGAGGACGTGCTTCCACTGGTAGTTGAGATTGAGGTAGACGCCGCCGAGCGCGGCGAGCACGAGAAAGACCAGCGCGGCGAGGGCGATTCCGGGCAGGCCAACGGTGGCGGCGGCCTAGATCAGGACCGTTGCCGGGGCCGCCGCAAGAAGGCCGTGCACCATCGCCAGCCACGCCGGCGGTTGCTTGTCGGCGGCAAATCGGACGCCGGCCATGGCCATCCCGCCGAGCGCGGTGATGGCCAGGAGAACGGCCGCGGTGTGGATCATGAGGTTCGGTTCCATGTCCTCTCCTTTGCTGCGTCGGGCGCGACGTGCGAGCTCGGGCAAGGCGTGGGCCTCGCTGTCCGGCATTGGACGACGCGAGCGGTGACCGTCTTCCCGCGCCTAGGCGCGCTTCAAGCGGATGTGCGCCAGCAGGCCGCCTTCAGTGGCGTTGGCGAGCTCGAAGGCGCCCCCCATCCGCTGCAGCGCCTTCTCGACGATCGCCAGGCCGAGGCCCGCGCCGGTCGCGGCGGTGCGCGCTGCGTCGCCGCGGAAGAAGGGCGTCGTCAGCTGATCGAGCTTCTTCGGGTCGACGCCCTGGCCGTGGTCGCGCACGGTGATGATCACCCAGGGTCCCGTGCGCGCGAAACTGACGACGACGCGGGCAATGCCGGTGTCGGTCGAGCGACCGTAGCGGCGCGCGTTCTCGAAAAGGTTCTGAAGGACGCGGCCGAGCTCGACGTCGTCGGCGAGGACGCGGGTGTCGGGCGCCACCTTCGACTGGATCTTGATCTGGCTGGTGTCGCGGAACGCCGCCGCCTCGCGCGCGACGATCGTCGCCACGTCGCACGGGACGAGCTTGACCTCGCCCGGCCGCGCGTAGTCCATGAACTTGTCGATGATCGCGTCGAGCTGGTCGATGTCCATCGCCATGTTCGCCTTGGCCTCGTCGTCCTGCACGCTCATCTCGGCCTCGAGGCGCAGGCGCGAGAGGGGAGTGCGCAGGTCGTGCGAGATGCCGGCGAGCATGACGGCGCGGTCCTGCTCCACCTTGGCGAGCTCGCGCGCCATCCGGTTGAAGCCCATGTTCACCTGGCGGATCTCGCTCGTCATCGTCGTCTCGTCGAGGCGCGAGTCGTACTCGCCCTCGCGGATGCGGCTGGCGGCGAACGAGAGGTCCTTGAGCGGCCGGTTGATCAAGCGCGCGATGCCGGCCGAGCCGAGGACGGTCGCGAGCAGTGCGATCGAGACCCAGAGGACGATCGTGCTCGTCGACATCGGCCCGACGCGGGTCGGATCGACCTTGAGCCAGAACGAATCGCGCGCGATCGAGAAGCCCACCCAGAGGCCCGGCGTTCCGTTCATCGAGCTGGCGACGATCGTGTCGGGGCCGAGCTGGTCGCGCAGTTCGCGCTCGATGACGCGCTGGAAGCGGTCGACCTCGAACGGCTCCCACTTGTCGGTCGGCTCGCGCGGCGTCAGCTTGACGGACTCGAGCGTCGAGACGCTCTTGATGATGGCGATGCGGTTGATGCCGTCGGTGCCGAGCAGCGCGGCGCGCGTGATGTTGACCAAGCTCGCAATCTGCTGCGCCGCCTGGATCGCGCGCGGCTCGAACTCGAGGGCGCGGAAGGTCTGGACCCAGGCGAAGACTCCGCTGGCCAGCAGCAGCGCGAGCAGGAAGAAGGTCCGCCAGAAGAGGCTGAGGGCGACGAACTTCTTGGCGAGCCGCGGCGCCTGCGGCGGCCTCAGCCGCTCGGACAGGGACGTCGAGGAAGGCCGTTTGATGGTTCGAGTCGCCACCGGCCGATTGTTGCCTTAGGCGGCGCCGTCCGGGACGAAGACGTAGCCGACCCCCCACACGGTCTGGATATACCGGGGTTGGGTCGGGTCGGGCTCGATCATCTTGCGCAGGCGCGAGATCTGGACGTCGAGGCTGCGGTCGAACGGCTCGAACTCGCGGCCGCGCGCGAGCTGGGCGAGCTTGTCGCGCGAGAGCGGCTGGCGCGGATGGCGAACCAGCGCCTTCAGCATCGAGAACTCGCCGGTCGTCAGCGCAATCTGCTCGCCGTCCTTGGTCAGCCGGCGCAGCGCCAGGTCGAACACGAACGGCCCGAAGCTCACGGTCGGCGCGTCGAGCGCGGGCGCGCCGGGCGCTTCCATCGCCGGGCGGCGGCGCAGCACGGCGTGGATGCGCGCGAGCAGCTCGCGCGGGTTGAACGGCTTGGGCAGGTAGTCGTCGGCGCCGACCTCGAGGCCGACGATGCGAT
>DATIDZ010000412.1:0-5554 GCA_035456045.1 Caldimonas sp. | reverse complement strand
TGACGCTGTGGGACGCGCACGCCCGCTGGACGCCCGGGCGCTGGGACCTGTCGGCCCTGTACAGCCGCGGCAGCATCTCCAACACCGCCGCACTCAATGCGCCGCTGGTCGGCCAGACGACGCTGATCCCGAAGTCCTTCGACGGCTGGTACGCGCAAGCCGCGTACCAGGTCTGGTCGAATGCCGACTACGCGCTCGCGCCGTTCGCGCGCTACGAGGAGTTCAACACCGCGCGCTCGTTCGAGTCGCTCGGCGCGGGGCTCACGCCCGCCGCTGCGGCGACGCAGCGCGTCGCCACCGTCGGCGCCAACTTCTCGATCGGCAGCGGCGTCGTCCTCAAGGCCGACTACCAGCGCTTCCGCGACAACCGCGATGCCGACCGCTTCGACCTCGGCTTCGGCTGGAGCTTCTAGGCCATGCGGCTGACGATCGCCAGCACGCTCGCCGGCGCGGCCATCGCGGCACCGGCGAGCGCGTTCGCGGTCGACTACCTGAGCGTCGAGCAGGCGGCGCAGCTGATGTTTCCCGACGCCGACCGCTTCGAATTGCGTGAGGTCACCCTCGACGCGGCACAGCTGCAAGGCCTCGCCTCGCAGAGCGTGCGCGGACGCTCGGCACGCTGGCCCGTGCGCGTCGCGCAGCGTGCCGGTCAGACGCTCGGCTACGTCGTCAGCGATGACGTGATCGGCAAGTTCGAGCTGATCTCGTACGCGGTCGGCATCGACCTCGACGGCGCCGTCAAGCAGGTCGAGATCCTCTCGTACCGCGAGAGCCACGGCGGGGAGGTGCGCCTGCCCGCGTGGCGGCGCCAGTTCATCGGCAAGACGGCGACGTCGCCGCTGCGCGTCGGCGACGATATCGCCAACATCAGCGGCGCGACCCTGAGCTGCACCCACCTCACCGAAGGCGTCAAGCGGATCGTCGCCGTCGTGGCGCTGGCTCGCCGCAGCGGAGCGCTCGGGTGAACGCGGCGCCGGCGCCGAGCCACGACACGCTTCGCTCCGGCGCGACGCGCCGGCCGGACGTGGATGTGCGGGCCGCGCCGCGCTTCGTGCGGCGCGCGCGGCCGCTGCTCGGGACGCTGGTCGACATCGGCGTGCGGGCGGGTCCCTCGCGCAGCGCGGTCGACGCCGCGATCGTGGCGGCGTTCGCCCGCATCGCCGTCGTGCAGCGTCGCCTGTCGCGCTTCCAGGAGGGCAGCGACATCGCCCGATTCAACGCGGCGCCCGCAGGCGCGCGCATCGAGATCGGCGTCGACACCCAGCACGTCCTCGCCGCCGCGCGCGTGCTGAGCGACGCGAGCGATGGCCTCTTCGACGTCACCCTCGGCAGCGGCGGCGACGACTGGCGGTGCGACCGCAACGTCCTGTGCAAGCGGCGCGCGACGACGCGGATCGACCTCGGCGGCATCGGCAAGGGCCACGCCGTCGATGCCGCGGTCGACGCACTCCTCGCCGCCGGCATCGAGGGCGGCTGGGTCAACGCGGGCGGGGACCTGCGTGCGTTCGGCGCGGCGAGCGTGCCGATCGACCTGCGCGACGAGGACGGCGGCGGCGTGCGCCGGTTCGCGCGCCTGGCCGACGGCGCCTTCGCGACCAGCCGGCTCCCCACGCTCGAAGGCGCCGCTCGCCATGCCAGCGTCGCCGCGCGGCTGTGCCTGTGGGCCGATGCGCTCACGAAGATCGTCGTCGCCAGCGGCGACGCCCGTCACCCGCTGCTCGGCCGCTTCGGCGCACGGGCCTGGCTGCACCCCGTGGCACGGACCCGCCGCGAGGGCTGAGAAGGTGCGCCCCGTCCATCGCCTCGTCGCCTGGCAGCGCATCGTCCTGTTCGCCAGCGGCGTCGTGCTGCTGGCGAGCGGCGCGGCCTGGCTGGGCCTGCACCATGGCCGCGGCGCCGACGCTTTGCCGTCGCCGCTCGAGCCGTGGACGATGCGCGTGCACGGCCTGGCCGCCTTCGTCGCGCTGTTCGCCCTCGGCGCCCTCGCCGCGGCCCATGTCCCGCAAGGCTGGCGCTTGAGCCAGCGCATGCGCTGGGCACACCAGCGGGGGTCGGGAATCGCCCTCTGCGTGCTCGCGGCGACGCTCGCGCTGACCGGCTACCTGCTCTACTACTTCGCTCCCGATCCGATCCGGCCGGCGCTCGGCTGGCTGCACAGCGGGCTCGGCGCGGCCATGGCCGTCCTGGTCGCGGTGCACCGCCGGCGCCGGGCCGGCCCGCGTCCGCTCGCCCCCGGGCGCGACGGACCGCACGCGGCTTGTCCTGGCGCAAGCCAGCGCCGGCCGGAAGGGATTCAAATGAGAGACAATCTCATTCGCATGTGCGTTGTGCGCACGCTGTACCCGCGCCCATGAGCCCGCTCGCCACCCTCTGCCTTCACCAGCTCGCCGACGGCGCCCGGGCGACGGTCGCCGGCGTCGTCTCGGCGTCGCCGGAGATCGACGCCGTCGCCTTGCGCCGCCTCGGCGAGCTCGGCTTCCTGCCCGGCGAGCCAGTGCAGCTGCTGCGCCGCGGGCCAGGCGGGCGCGAGCCGCTCGCCGTGATGATCGGCGAGACGATGTTCGCACTGCGGCTGCTCGAGGCGCAGTGCATCGAGGTGAGGCCCGACTCGTGAGCCACGCCCTCAACGCCCCGAACCAGGCGCCGCGCTGGAGCGTGGCGCTGGTCGGCAACCCCAACTGCGGCAAGACCGCGCTCTTCAACCTTTTGACCGGCGCGCGCCAGAAGGTCGCCAACTACGCCGGGGTGACGGTCGAGCGCAAGGTCGGCCTGGCGCGCCTGAAGAACGGCCGCACGGTGTCGATCATCGACCTGCCCGGCGCGTACAGCCTGACGCCGGCGACGCCCGACGAGCAGATCACGCTCGAGGTGATCGAAGGCCGGCGCCACGGCGAGGAAGCACCCGACGCGATCGTCGCCGTCGTCGACGCGACCAACCTGCGCATGAACCTGCGCCTCGTGCTCGAGCTCGCCCAGCTCGGCCGGCCGCTGATGGTCGCCCTCAACATGGCCGACGTCGCGCGCGCCGAGGGGCTGAAGATCGACGTCGACAAGCTCGCCGCCGAGCTCGGCTGCCCGGTGGTCGAGACGGTCGCGGTGCAGGCGGACGGCCACGCCCGACTGCTCGCCCTGCTCGAGGCACACCTCGGCCAGGATGTGTCCGAGGCGGCGGCCGGAGGCGCGACGCCGCCCGCGCGGCGCGCAGAACGCAGCGCACGAGAAGCCCGCTCGTCCGCCGACCTGCAGCTCGAGGTCCGCCGCATCCTCGCCATCGCCGCGCCCGGCGCATCGGCGGTGCGCCGCTTCCAGCACCGCATCGACGCCGTCGTCATGCACCCGGTGTGGGGCCTGGTGCTGCTGGCGGTCGTCCTGTTCCTGATGTTCCAGGCCGTCTTCTCCTGGGCCGCCGTGCCGATGGACGCGATCAGGTCGGCGATGGCCGGCGTCGGCGGCTGGATCGCGACGCACATGGCCGAGGGGCCGTTGCGCAGCCTGCTCGTCGACGGGGTGATCGCCGGCGCCGGCAGCGTGCTCGTGTTCCTGCCGCAGATCCTGATCCTGTTCCTGTTCATCCTCGTCCTCGAGGACTCCGGCTACCTGCCGCGCGCCGCGTTCCTGCTCGACAACGTGATGGGCAAGGTCGGCCTCTCGGGTCGCGCCTTCATCCCGCTGCTGTCGAGCTTTGCCTGCGCGATCCCCGGCATCATGGCGACGCGGACGATCGCCAACTGGAAGGACCGGCTGGCGACGATCATGGTCGCACCGCTGATGACGTGCTCGGCGCGGCTGCCGGTGTACGCGCTCCTGATCGGCGCGTTCGTCCCGGCGTCGAGCGTCGGCCCGTTCAACCTGCGCGGGCTCACCCTGTTCGCCCTCTACGTCGCCGGCGTCGTCTCGGCGATGGCGGTGGCGTGGGTCCTCAAGCGCGCGTGGAGCAAGCGGCGCTACCAGCCGCTGATGCTCGAGCTGCCACCCTATCGCATGCCGAGCGTGCGCAACCTCGGCCTGGGCCTGTGGGAACGGGCGTCGATCTTCATGCGCCGCGTCGGCGGGATCATCTTCACGCTGATGGTCGTGCTCTGGTTCCTGTCGAGCTTCCCGGCGCCGCCGGCCGGGGCGACGGGCCCGGCGATCCAGTACAGCGTCGCCGGCATGATCGGCCAGGCGCTCGAGCACGTGTTCGCACCGATCGGCTTCAACTGGCAGATCTCGATCGCGCTGGTGCCCGGCCTCGCGGCGCGCGAGGTCGCCGTCGGCGCGCTCGGCACGGTCTATTCGATGTCGGCGGCGGGCGACTCGGTCGCCGACGCGCTCGCGCCGATCATCGCCAAGGACTGGTCGCTCGCGACCGCGTACTCGCTGCTCGCCTGGTACGTGTTCGCGCCGCAGTGCCTGTCGACGCTCGCCGTCGTTCGCCGCGAGACCAACTCCTGGCGCTATCCGCTGATCATGGCGGGATACCTCTTCGCGCTCGCCTACATCGCCTCGTTCATCACCTATCGCGTGGCGCTCGCCCTCGGAGGCTGACCCATGGCCCAGACCCTGATCGTCGCCCTGCTCGTCGCCGCCTGCTCGCTGCGTGCGGCCTGGATCCTCGCGCCCGCCGGGGCGCGCCGCTCGATCGCCCGCGCCCTGCTCAAGTGGCCGCTGCCGGGCGCGCTCGCCGCGCCGCTGCAGCGCCATGCCTCGAGCGCGAGCGATGGCTGCGCCTGCGACGGCTGCGACAAGGGCTCGCATGCGGCGAAGCCGAAGACCGCACCGACGGTCGCGCCCATCACCTTCCATCGCCGCGCGCCGCACTGAGGAGCGCAGCGGCCAGCGAACGCTAGTTCGGCACGTCGCGCATCGCCTTGTCGCCGAGGCCCATCGGCAACGGGAAGTGGACGCGCTCCGGCGTGCCGCGGACGCTTCGCACCGACACCGCGCCGAGCCGGCGCAGCCGGGCGACGACGGCCTCGACGAGCACCTCGGGCGCCGACGCGCCGGCGGTCAGCCCGACCCGGCGCTTGCCTTCGAACCACTCGGCGCGCAGGTCTTCGGCGGTGTCGACCATGTAGGCGTCGGCGCCCAGGCGCTCGGCCAGCTCGCGCAGGCGGTTGCTGTTCGACGAACTCGGGCTGCCGACGACGATGAGCACGTCGACGCCGGGCGCGACCAGCTTCACCGCATCCTGGCGGTTCTGCGTCGCGTAGCAGATGTCCTGGCGCTTCGGCTCGCGCACGTTCGGGAAGCGGCGCTTCACGGCGGCGAGGATCTGCGCCGCGTCGTCGACCGAGAGCGTGGTCTGCGTGACGACCGCCAGACGCTCGCTCTGCGCCACCTCGAGCCGTTCCACATCGCCGACGTCCTCCACCAGGTAGATGCCTTCGTCGAGCTGCCCCATGGTGCCCTCCACCTCGGGATGCCCCTTGTGGCCGATCATGATGAAGTCGTAGCCCTCCTTGTGGAGCTTGGCGACCTCGACGTGGACCTTGGTGACGAGGGGGCAGGTGGCGTCGAACACCGAGAACCCGCGCGCCGCGGCCTCGCGGCGCACCGTCTGCGAGACGCCGTG